>JAYTDH010000048.1:0-10175 GCA_043736095.1 Gemmatimonas sp. | reverse complement strand
CATCCCCGAGAGTGGCTACCTCAAAGGGGCGTTGCTTGAGGCTGGGGATTGATCGGCGGTCACCGCGACTGGCACCGCGCACAGAAGTAGGTCGATCGTCCGGCCTGCACGATGCGGCGGATGGGCGCTGCGCAGCGTGAGCAGGGCTCGCCCTCGCGGTCGTACACCGTGAACGGGATCTCCCGCTCGCCGCGATGATAGCGGCCCGCGTTCACGTGGCCATCGGCGAGCGCGAGCCGCGTTCCATCGAGGAGTCGCGTCACGCGGGCGAGGGTGAGTGACGCGGCGGAGACGCGAGGCGAGATCCGTGCGTGCCAGCAGGCCTCAGCCGCATAGATGTTTCCCACGCCGGCGATGACCCGTTGGTCGAGAAGGACGGGCTTCAGAGGACCGCGCTTGGCCGCGAGGCGCACGCGCAGCAGCGCGGGGGTGAGGGCCGGATCCTCAGGCTCGGGACCGAGCTGTAGTTCCGGAGGCGACTCCGGCGCGTGCCAGGTGACAGTGCAGAGCGCGCGCGAGTCTACAAGGACCGCGCGGCGGCCATTGGCGAGGTCGAACGTCACGCGCGCGTGCGGCGGGAGCGCCCCGTCACGCCGATCGAGCACCCAGTCGCCGTTCATCCGAAAGTGGACCAGCAGGGTGGCGCCATCATCGAGCGTGATGAGCTGGTGCTTCCCGCGACGCTCCACGGCGGTCGCCGTGCGTCCCTCGACCCGCGCGATATGACGCGGCGGGAGGGATCGTTGCTGCGAGCGATGGTGCGCTCGGAGCTGCACGATTACCTGCCCGCGGAGGACACGGCGCAGTCGCCGAACGGCGTATTCGACTTCCGGCAGCTCAGGCATCGGGTGAAATTGCGGGTATGCCTCGGACCGCCGCCATCCAGCGAACGCTGGCCCTCATCCTCGTGCTCAATGCGGTGGTGGTGGCGGTGAAGTTCGTGGTGGCACTCCGCACGGGGAATCTCACCGTGTTTGGTGCCACGCTGGAGAGTTTTCTCGATGCGATGAATAATGTCATGGCGATCGTGGTCGTGGCGCTCGCGGCGCGGGGTCCGGACGATGACCATCCCTACGGACACGACAAGTTCGAGACGATGGGTGCGTTGGCGATTGTGGGCTTTCTCTCGATTTCGTGCTTCGAGTTGATTCGTGGCGCGGTGGAGCGACTTGTGAGTCCTCCCACGGTTGTCACACACACGAACGAAGAGGTGTTGCTTCTCGCGGCGACGGGGCTCGTGAACATCGTCGTCGTCGCCTATGAACGGCAGCGCGGGCGGGCGTTGAACAGTCCGCTGCTTCTCGCCGATGCCTCGCACACCATGGGCGATCTCTTTGTGACGGCACTGGCGGTGGCTTCGCTGGCGAGCGCACGCTTGCAGTTGCCATGGGCGGACCCCGTGCTGGCGATTCTCGTGGCCCTGTTGATTGCCTGGAGCGGGTGGCGGATCCTGCGTGTGACGGTCCCCGTGCTCGTGGATCATCGCGGCGCGGACGCCGATCGTATCCGCGCAGCGGCCTGCGCGGTGCAGGGCGTCACGAGTGCGCCCGCGATTCGCTCACGGACGAATAGCTCGGGGTTGGTGTTCGCCGAGGTCACCGTGCGCGTGTCGGGTGCAGCGACGGTCACCGAGAGCCACACCATCGCGGACGCGGTCGAGGCCTCGGTGTGTGAATCGCTCGGCGGCACCGCAGACGTCATTGTGCACATCGAGCCGGCCTGATGACCCGGCACTCGCCCCGCTCCCTCCGCGCCGAATACCAGGCGGCCGTGGAGCGCGAGATCGAGGACTACAAGAACTCAATCTCGACCGCGTTTCTGCATAGCATCGCATCGGAAGCGGCGCGCGTACTCGACGAAGGCTTCCAGCTCGGGATGCGCGAGGTGATGCTCGCCGATGAGGTGGATCGCATCATCGCGAAGCGACTCCGGCTCCCGAGCTACGAGACGTGGCGTCGGCGGCACATGAAGAATGCCGATGAGTTGCGGCGTCCCGAGCATTGGGGACTGCGTCCGGACACGCCGCTCGCGCAGGCGATTCCTCCGGGCACACGCGCGGCATCGGTGCTTGTGGCGGGGCCGCGCGTGGAAGGATCGGCGCTGTATTTCGCCGCGAATGGCTGCGAGGTGACGGCCGTGGAGTCCGAAGTGGCGGTGGTGAATCGCGTCTTGCGGGCCGCGCAGGAATCGGGGTTGACGGAGAAACTGCGCGGGTTCGTCGCGGACTTGGTGAGCTACACACCAGATGGGCCACTTGCCGCCGTGGTATGCACGCCGGCGGCGTTCGCGGGACTCTCGCCGATCGAGCGCAATCAGGTGATCGCGTTGCTGCAACAGGCGACCTCCGACGGCGGCGTGCACTTGATTGAGACGCTGGTCGCGGGCCAAGCGCTGCTGACCGAGGAGGACCTCCGGTCGAGCTATCGCGGGTGGGAGATCAAGCTGGTGCCGGAACCCGGCGCGTCGAGCACGTTCGTGGCGAAGAAGCTAATCGCGTAGGGTTGGTTTGTGGCGAACTGACACAGTCTTTGCAGGCGGGGGTGTGTCCCGATGCGACACCATCCGTTCTTTGCTCACCGCCGAGAGCGCCTAACTCGTTGCCAGGCAACGCGATGCGTACCTCATGAAACTGGCATCGTCCGTGCGGAGTCTATCATATGAAAGGCGCGTGCAATGTGTGCGCGCTTGAGGGACTCTTTAGGTCCGTGAGGGCCGACATATGGTGGATATCGCAATGCAGAGCGAACTCGAGCAGGAGCCGGTAGGGATTATCATTTCGCGTGGCGGTCGTGATGAGGCGACGGCGCGTGTGCGCGAATATGTGTGGGGGCCGGTGCCAGACGAGCCGGAGCCACGGGTTTCGGGGTCGAATCGGGCGGCGTAACTACTCCCGATTGACGGCAGCTGTGAGGGGGGAGTGGTAAGTGGTGAGCGGGCGGCCCTGGTGGGCCGCCTTTTTTTTGATCGCCGCGGGCCTCCACCAACTCCAGCCTTCTCACAACTCCCGAAAAAGCACGAGGGGACCGGCGCAAGCGCCGATCCCCTCGTGTGTGAAGCAGAAAAACTACTTCTTCTTCGCGGCCTTCTTCTTCGTGGCCTTCTTTGCAGCCTTCTTCTTGGCAGCCATTGTACTATCTCCTGAAGAGGAGTGTGTTTCCCGGCCGATCCCCCGGTGGATCGGTGGGTCATGCGAAAGTGTCACCACTCCCGCATCTCGTGCGATCCGGAGCATCCCGGATCAGAAATCAGACAGCCTCGGACAGGCTGGTGAAGTTGAAATCTCGAACCTTAATCGCCGGCATCACCACTGCTCCGCCGGCTTCTGTCCCTGCAATCCGCTCTGAAACGCCGAGCATTTCCAGATTGTTCAACATGAACAGCGGTGATTCGTTGAACCGCAGATTTTTTATTGCGCGTGAAATTCTTCCCTGTTCGATAAGGAAAGTACCGTCGCGTGTCAAGCCCGTATAAAGAATCGTGCGCGGATCGACCTGACGTAAGTACCACAACCGCGTGACCAAGATGCCGCGTTCCGTGCTCTTGATCATGTCTTCGATTGAACTGATCCCACCCTGCATCTTCAACGACGTCGCACCACCCGTCGCAACAATATTCTGCTTCTTCGCCCAGAAGCGCGAGGTCTGCAACTGCTTCAGGTTGCCGTTCTCAATCCAGACCTGACGCGCGAGCGGAAGTCCTTCGCCATCGAACGGCTGTGCGAGTAACTGCGGGTCCGATGGATCCGAGAAGAGCGTCACCTTGGAGTCGACGATTTTCTCCCCGACCTTGTTACCGCCACCCTGCTTGGAGAATGCCGAGCGTCCTTCGTCGGCCTGACGCGCATCGGCGGCACCGGCGATCAACTGGACGAGATCGCCCACCGCCTGGGGCTCGAGAATCACTGTGTAGCGGCCCGGCTCCACCGCCTGCGGCGACCGCGAGGCGCGCGCCTTTTCAATAGCGCGGGCGGAGATCTTCGCGAAATCGATCTGTCGCCAATCCGGATGTTCGCCCGCGGCCCAACCCGATCCGGTGCCATCGGTCGTGCGCACGGTGAGTGTGTAGTTCACGTTCGTGCTCGCGTGATACGCGAACATCCCCTTGCTGCTGGCGAGCGCGGTCGCGCCGCCGCCCATCGCCAGAAATCCGGCGGCCTTGAGATCACCCGCCCGACGCGCCGGGCCGAGGGCCGTCATCGCCGCCTGCGCACGCTCGGCGGCGCCGATCGACGCCGTCTCATCCACATACGCGTCCACGGTCTGGTACGTCTGCCGCTCCAGCAGCGGCATCGCGTCCGGATCCTCCGGCGCGAGGCGCGCCAGCACTTCCGACTGCTCCACGCACCGCTTGAGCGAGGCCTCGGAGAGATCGTTGGTCGTCACCACCGCATGCTTGGTCCCGAACCAACTCTGCACCGCGAGGCCGGCGTCGGTCACCGAGCCGGCGGTGCTCATCTGGTTATCGGCGAACCGGACATTGGTGTTGACGTTGGTGCCGAGGTTGATATCCATGCCCTCGGCCTTGGAGAACTTCATCGCGCGTTCGGCAATCGCCTGGGCATCGGCGCGCGAGAGCACCGCCCCCGACTGGATGCCGTCACGGAGTCGCTTCGGGGCGCTCATCCCTGCCTCCCGGTGTTGATCACGTTGACCTGACGGAAGCGGGCCGGCGGCGAGCCATGGCTCACCGCGTTCACCTGACCCGGCTGTCCCTTGCCGTCGAAGAACGATCCGCCCATTTCGTAACTGGCGCGTCCGCCGATCGCGTCCATCGAGTTCCAGAAGTCCGGCGTGCGGATCTGGTACGCGACGTCCTTGAGCATCCCGCCCAACTTGCCGCCGCGAATCTCGTAGAAGACCTGCCCGCCGAACTGCGCGTTGTAGCGCTGCTGATCAATCGAGAAGGATCCGTCGCCGATGATGGCGATGCCACGATCGACGCCGGCGATCAGATCGTCCATTGTCTTGTTGTCGTTCCCGGGCAGCAACGACACGTTCGGCATGCGCTGGAAGGCGACGCTGCCCCAGGAGTCCGCGTAGGAGCACCCGTGCGAGCGCACAGGACGTCCCTGGCGGCCATACCAGTCCTTGAGCCACCCTGCCTGCTCTCGCGTCGTCTGATAGTCGTTGAACATCCCGTCCTTCACGATCAGGAAGTCATCGGGCTTCTCGCCGTCGTCGTCCCATCCGATTGTCGAGAGCGCACCTTCCTGCGTGCGATCGCCCTGGATGTTCATCAGCGGCTGTCCGTACTTGAGCTTGCCGAGGTGATCTTCCGGCGGTGCGATGAAGCTGGTGCCCGCATAGTTGGCCTCGTAGCCCATCGCGCGGTCGAGTTCGGTGGGGTGCCCGATCGACTCGTGGATGGTCAGCCACATGTTCGAGGGCGCGAGCACGAGATCGTACTTCCCAACCTCGACGGGCTTCGCGGTGAGCTTCTCCGCCGCCTGCTCGCCCCACTTCCGCCCGTTGTTCACGAGATCACACTGGAGCACGTACTCGAAGCCGCGCCCCATCGGCGCGGCCTCGGCGCCCTGTCGCGTCTGGAAGTCTGAGAAGTCCGGTTTCACCGCGGTGGCGGCGAAGAGCGGCCAGCTCCGGATGAGGGTCTGATCGATCACCGAGCCCTCAGTGGAGGCGAACTGCTTCTCCTGCTTCACGAAGAAGAGGATGGAGTTCACGAACTTCACATTCGGGACCTTCATCGCCTCGGCGTTGGCGCGGAGGAGGAGATCAATCTTCTGCTCGAGCGGGACCTCGAAGGGATCGGTCGTGTAGGCCGACTTCCATCTCGCGTTCGGGTAGGCCTGCACCGGCGCGAGTTCGACCGAACGATCACGGGCGATGCGGTTGGCTTTGGCGATTGCCACCGCCTCGCGCGCGGCGGAGGTGACGGAGGCCCGTGTGAGATCGCGCGTCGCGGCGAAGCCCCAGCAGCCATCGACGAGGGCGCGGACGCCGCAGCCGAGGGTGTCGGTGTCCACGACGTTCACGATCTGTTGCTCACGCGTGACGACGAAGTTTTGTCGGATGCGGGCGATGCGGGCGTCGGCATACGAGGCGCCCGCCATCTTGGCGGCGTTGATAGCGTCGAGCAGGAGTTCCTTCGACGCGCCGGACTGAAAGCGGTCGAGGTCGTCGAAGGCCGGGGCAGCGCTGGCGCGTTGGGGCGTACTCGCGAGAGCGATGGCCGCGGCCGCGGCTCCGGTGGTCCGGAGGAATTCTCGGCGGTCCGTCATATCAGATGGCGTCACTCGAACTGGTGAAGGTGAAGTCCCGGACCTTGATCGGTGGGACCATGATCGCCTGGCCCGGACCGCCGGCCTCCGAAGCGCTGACGCGCTCGGGGCGGCCCATTGCCTGGAGATTGTTGAGCATGAAGATCGGGCTCTCGTTGTAGCGGAGATTCTTCACCGGGCGGGTCACGCGCCCGTTCTCGATGAGGAAGGTGCCGTCACGCGTGAGGCCGGTGAAGAGGATCGTGCGCGGATCTACGGGGCGGATATACCAGAAGCGCGTCACGAGCAGCCCACGCTCGGTGCTCTTGATCATGTCGTCCACCGACGAATCCCCGCCGCCCATGCAGAGTGTTCCGCCGGCGCTGTTCGGCGCCTTGCCGGTGCGCTGCGCCCAGAACCGATCGTACGCGAGATTCTTTACGACGCCATTCTCGATCCACTTCACGCGCTTAGATGGGAGACCATCGCCACCAACGGTGTTGGCCGGCACGCGGGGGTCGAGTGGGTCGGAGACGAGGGTCACGCGTTCATCTACGACCTTCTCGCCAATCTTGTTTCCGCCCCCGGCCTTGGAGAAGAACGACCGCCCTTCATCGGCCCCGCGGGCGTTCACGGCGCCGGCGATCAACTGAATGAGATTCGCCGCCGCCGTAGGCTCAAGGACCACGGTGTAGCGGCCCGGCTCAATCGCCACGGGATTCACCGAGCGACGCGCCTTCTCGATTGCGCGCTCGGCCAGCGCACGCGGGTCAATACGACGGAAGTCATTGTCGGAGCCGCCCGCCCACCCAGAGCCCGTGCCGTCCTGCGTGCGCACCGTGGTGGTGAAGGCGACGGCCGTGCTGCGCTGGTACGCGAAGAGTCCGGCGCTGTTGGCCACGGCGAAGGCCTGCGACTGCGCCTCGATGTAGCCGGTGGAGATGAGCCCAGCGCGGCGCGCAGGCTCCGTGATTGCCCGCACCGCGTCAGCGCGGGCTTCCGGCTCGAGCGAGGCGGTGGCGTCGTTCCAGACGATGGGCTCGTCGTACGTCTGCGGTCCGAGTTCCGGCATCAGCTCGGGATCTTCTGGCGCGAGCCGCGCGATGCGTTCGGCGTTCTCGACCGCGGCGCGCAGGGAAGAATCGTCGAGGCGGTTGGTGGATACGTTCGCCACGCGCTTCCCAAACACGGCGCGGATGGAGACGGTGTTGTTGTAGTTGTCACCGGCGGTGGAGATTTGGTTCTGCGCGAAACGCGTGTTGGCGCGCTCGCCGGAACTGATCGTGACGCGGCATTCGTCGGCGTGGGAGAAGCTCAGGACCTTCTTGGCGATCGCTTCGCATTCGGCGCGTGAGAGATGGCGCGCGACACCGAGGAGAGAGTGGCTAGGCATTACGCGCTCCTCCCGGTGTTGATCACGTTGATCTGTTTATGCCGAGTGGGCGGACACCCATGACTCACTGCGTTCGACTGCGATGGCTGACCCTTGCCATCACCAAAGGCGCCGCCGAGCTCGTAGCTGCGCGGGCCGCCGATCATGTCCATCGCGTTCCAGAACTCCGGGGTGCGCATCTGGTAATTCACGTCCTTAAGCATCCCCGTGATCTTCCCCTTCTTCACCTCGTAGTAGAGCTGCCCGCCGAACTGCGCGTTGTAGCGCTGCTGGTCGATCGAGAACGCACCGTCGCCAACGATGGCGATGCCATCCTCGGTGGCGGCGATAAGATCGTCCCAGACGAGATCGGCCGTCCCAGGCTTCAAGTTCACGTTCGGCATGCGCTGGAACTGCACGTCGGCCCACGTCTGCGCATACGAGCAGCCTTGCGAGCGCGTCGGCATGTTGCGCTGCTTGTACCACCAGTCGAGCCACATCGCCTGCTCGCGCGTGGTCTGGTAGTCCACAAAGATGCCGTCCTTGACGATGTGGAAGTCGCGCGGGGCGACACCTTCATCGTCCCAGCCGCAGGCCGAAAGCGTGCCGGGGGCGTTGCGATCGGCAACGATGTTCATGAAGTCGGGGCCATAGCGGAACTTGCCGAGCATGTTCTCCGGCGGCGACAAGAAGCTCGTCCCCGCGTAGTTGGCCTCGAATCCATACGCGCGATCGAGCTCCGTGGGATGCGCAATGCTCTCGTGGATCGTGAGCCAGAGATGCGTCGGGTGGAGGATCAGGTCGTAGCGACCGACCTCGACCGACTTGGCGGTCAGCTTCTGTCGTGCCTCCTCGACCCAGCGTGCGGCGTGCCGCTTCATATCGGAATCAAGTACGTGCTCGTAGCCGAGTCCCTTGGGCTGGATGTCGGTAGACTGGCGCGTCTGAAAGTCGCGATTGTCGGCCGAGATCATCGTCACGGTCATTCCGGGCTGCGCGCGCATAATGGTCTGCTGCGTGACCGTGCCGATTGTGGAGGCGAAGGTCTTCTCGTCCTTCAGGAAGAACATGTTGGAGTTCACGAAGCGTGCGCCGGCGGCAAGCGCGGCCGCGTTGGCCTCAAGGAGGTACGCGACTTTGTCCTCGATGGCGACCGTGAAGGGATCAATGCGCACGGGGGAGCGCCAGACGCCGTTCGGCACGGGATCGGCCGGCGCAAGCTCGACTGGCTTCACCATCGCGGCGCGGTTGGCGCGCGCCTGCGCGACCGCCTGGCGTGCGACGCGGGCGATCTCATCGATGGTGAGTTCGCTGGAGGCGGCGAAGCCCCACGAACCACCGACGAGGACGCGCACACCGAACCCAAAGGTCTCGTTGTCGCCGATATTGGTGACGCGACGTTCGCGAGTTCCAATGTTCTGCGAACGGGCGCTCGAGATTCGGCAGTCGGCGTAATCGGCGCCGGCGGCCTTGGCCGCGTCAATCGCGCGCAACGCGAGTTCCCGGTGATCGCTGTCGCCGGAGAACCTCGGCGCACCGCCAGCGTTCGCGTTTGTGGCGTGCGCGTTTGCCGCGTCCGCCGCGTGTGCGCGTTCAGCGGAGAGAAGGCTCAGAGCGGCGGCCGTAGCGGCCGAGTGTTGCAAGAATTCGCGGCGGGTCGATGACACGAGAAGCCCGAGGTGAAGGGGAGAAAGCGAATATGCCGTATTGTGTACGCAGGCCGCCAATGCCAACGTTCAGACATCTCCGACCCCCCCAGGAGTTTGCTGCCTTGCCCATGTTGACCATTGACGGCCGTGCCTGTACTGCGGCCGAAGGTGCAACGATTCTCGATGCCGCACGCGCGGCCGGAATCGACGTGCCGACGCTCTGCTGGTACCCACAGCTTTCCACAGTGGGGAACTGCCGGATCTGCCTCGTGAGCGTCGAGGGTACGAACAAGCTCCTCCCCTCCTGCGCCACACCAGCCGTCGACGGCATGGTCGTGCACACGGAGTCGCAGGGAGCGGTGAAGAGCCGGCAGGGTGTCCTCTCGCTGCTACTCGAGCGCTATCCGGTGGAGCAGATCCCCGCCGATGAAGGCCGCAATGAGTTCGAGCAGCTCGTGCATCGCTACCACGTACCGTTGACCCGCTCGGGCGACAACCCGCTCCGCACGGGTGATGAACGCCCGACCGATCCCATCATCACGCACGATATGAGCACCTGCATCCTCTGCACGCGCTGTGTGCGCGCCTGTGAGGACATTCAGGTCGTCGGTGTGTTGGAAATGGCGCAGCGCGGGGAGCACGCCGAGATCATCGTCGGCGCCGATGGGAATCCCGAACACGCGGGCTGCACTTGGTGCGGCGAATGCGTGCGCGTCTGTCCGACCGGCGCGATCCACGACATCCTGCCGCTCGCGAAGATGCGCGCGCAGGTGATGGACGCGTCAGCCGAAAAGGTGCGATCGGTGTGTCCGTACTGTGCAGTGGGATGCCAGCTCGACCTCGAGGTGAAGGACGGACAGGTGACGCGCGTCCACTCACCTTGGATCGAGGAGGATACGCCGAATCAGGGCTCAACGTGCGTGAAGGGACGCTTCGG
>JAYTDH010000047.1:0-3675 GCA_043736095.1 Gemmatimonas sp. | reverse complement strand
GCGCGCTCATCGACGCGCACTATGTGCGCGA
Organism: Gemmatimonas sp.; assembly: GCA_043736095.1. GTDB lineage: Bacteria > Gemmatimonadota > Gemmatimonadetes > Gemmatimonadales > Gemmatimonadaceae > Pseudogemmatithrix. Next base: position 3,644 of record JAYTDH010000047.1, on the reverse strand, counting down.
CGTTCCCCGTGCCGGTCGTGATGCGGTTCTTGAGACGGCCAGTCGTGAGATCGTACAGATAGAGATGTGTCCAATCGTCGCGCGTGGACCACCAGATGAGTTCGTTGGAGCCCGGGAGGACGCGCCAGAGTCCAGTGTCGAGCCCCGCGTCGCCGATCTGCGTCGCGGCCGTCTCCTCAAAGAGCGTACGCACGCTGCCCGTGCGCGCATCGGCGATGCGCATCCACGCGTGCTTGTGATCGCGCGAGGAGGAGACGAAGGCGATCGCTGAGCCGTCGGCGTACCACTGCGCATCGCAGAGTTCGCCATCACATTCGATGTGGTCGGCGACTGTCGAACGATGATCATCCGGCGGCATCTGGAGCCGCGTCACACGCGGCGCGCCATTGCCGCCGTCGAGCGCGATGATGATGCGTTGGATGCGGAAAATCACCGAGTCTCCTGGGAGCGGATACTTCCACTCCTGCAGCCGCGGCGCACCGACGTTGGTCGACACGAGATACATCGTCGAGACGCCGCGCCCATCGTGCTGAAACGTGAAGATCTGCTTGGAGTCGGGCGACCAAGTCAGGACCGGATTCGCACTATGCACCCAGCCCGCGTTGTTCGTCGCGTAGCCAAAGTCCTCGATGCCGTCCGTCGTCAGTTGGGTCTCGGCGCCCGTCACGAGGTCCTTCACCCAGAGATTGAAAGCGCGGATGAACGCGGCCTTCGTGCGATCCGGGCTGAGACTCGAGTTGACCGGGATTGGATGCGCGGGACGCGCGGGGGGCGTGACCTGACAGGGGTCCGCGCTCGGCACACAGACGCCCGACGTGTTCTTGGCCGGGTCCACGATGCGGAGTTCCATGCCGCCCTCGCGCGTCACGCGATACCAGAAGCGGCCATCCGGCAGCCAATTGGCCGGCGATACTTGGCCGCTCAGCAACGGGGTCACCCCCGCCGAGAGCCGCTGCTCAGCACGCTGATAGTCCTCGGCGGTGAGCTGCGCGGGATGCGACATCGTGTGCGGCATCTGGTGCGGCATCTGGTGCGGCATCTGGTGCGGCATCTGGTGTGCCGCTGAGTCCTGCGCGGCGAGCGCCGCAGGAGCGAGCACGAGAGCGAGGGCCGATCGGCGAAGCACGCGCATGATAGGGCGGCAATGAGTGGGAAACCCAGGGCCGCAGGGGGCGGCGATGAGTGGAGGGCCCGGCCGCCGAGGGCGGCTGACCAGAGGAAGTCTATGCACCGCGAGCCTGCAGACAAATCGACGAGCTACGGAAGCGCCCCCCTTGCGGGCCTCGTGGCGCCGAGACATTATCTAAATAGTTTATCTATCTAGTTAACTACGGAATCGAGTGACTCGCCCCGCGCAAACCCCGCCCGATCCGACCGAGGCCCGCATCCTGGCCGCGGCCCGCACTGTCTTCACGAAAAAGGGTACCTCGGGTGCCCGCATGCAGGACATCGCCCGGGAGGCCGGCGTCAATCAGGCGCTCCTTCATTACTACTTCCGCACGAAGGCGGCACTCTCAGAGCGCGTCTTCCTCGAAGCGGCGACCCGGCTCTTTCATGCCGTCGTGCCACCAGCGCAGCATCCCGACACGCCGCTCGAGGCGATGCTTGAGGCGTTCGTCACTGGCTACATCGACACCGTTCGGCAGACGCCATTCCTCCCCGGATACGTCCTCGCCGAGACGCACCAGCACCCGGAACGCGTGCTGGCGTTGATGACGCAGATCGCTGGCGGGAGCCCGGCAGAGGCCGTGCCGCGCGCCATCGCGCACCTCCAGCGGATGATCGATGCGCGCGTCGCAACCGGCGAGCTTCGCCCAATGAAAGCCGAACAACTGCTCGTGAACCTGATGGCACTCTCGGCGTTTCCCTTCGTGGCGCGCCCCGTGCTCTCCGCTCTCTACGGCATGGATGACGCGTCATTCGATCGCTTTCTCGACGAGCGCCGCGCAGACCTCCCGCGCTTCCTCCTCAACGCCATCCGCGCATGACACTCCACACCTTCCTGTCTGACCGGCGCGTAGTTCGTGGTGCGCTCCTTGTGCCCACGCTCGCGCTCGTCCTGCCGACCCTCGTCCTGCCGACCCTCGTCCTGCCGACGCTCGCGCTGCCGATGAGCGCCCTGAGTGCGCAATCGCGGACAGCAGACTCGTTGCGACTCGCGCCCCTGCTCGCCGCAGTGGAGCGCACCGACCGTCGCGCGGCGCAACTCGCCATCATCGCGCAGCAATCCGAGCTCCGCGTACGCTCGCTCGGCGCCGAACGGCTCCCCACGGTCTCGGCGCTGGCCACCGGACAATACGTCTCGGATGTGCCGTCGATCGGCGGGGTACCGATGGTGCCATTTCAGCAGTACGACGCATATCTCACGGTGCGCCAGCGACTCTTCGACCCCACGCGCGCGCCGCGCCTCGCAGCGGAGCAAGCGCAGTTCGACGAATCTGACGCTCGCGTGCGCAGTGCGCTCTGGCAGCAGCGGCAAGCGGTGAGCGATGCGTTCTTCGGGGCGCTCGCACTCGATGCGGAGCGCGCGACACTCGGTGCGGCGCTCGCCGATCTAGAAGCGCAGCAGCAACTCTCCGCGCGACGCGCCGCCGCGGGCGCGGCGCTGTCGAGCGAGCCGGCGCAGTTCGAGGCGGAGATCCTCCGACGTCGACAGGCTATGGACGCGCTCGACTCAGATCGCCGTGCAACGCTGGCGATTCTCGCCTCGCTCACGGGGACGCTGATCGATGACGCGACGCCAATCGCGGTGCCCGACTTGGCGTTGCGGGTCGCCGCCGCGCGTGCCGCGCTCGATTCCCTGCACTCGCGCCCAGAGTACGCGCAGTTCGCGGCGGCCCGTTCGGCGCTTATTGAGCGCGGCCAGTCTCTCAAGCGCCAAGACCTCCCGCGACTCAGCGCGTTCGGGCGCACCGGATACGGACGCCCTGGGATCAATCCGCTGGCGCGCGACTTTCAGGCGTACTGGATCGCCGGCCTACAACTCGAGTGGGCGGCATTCAACTGGGGCACGACCGCGCGCGACCAAGAGATCCAGACGCTCCAGTCGCAACTCGTGGAGCGCGACGAGGAGGCATTCACCGCGCAACTCCAGCGTGCGGCGACGCGAGATCTCGCCACCATCGACCGCCTCGAGCGCACGCTTGCCTCGGACGACGCAATCATTGCGCTCCATGCACGGATCCTCACCGAAACGCAGCGGCGTCACACCGAAGGCGCCGTGACCGCCGCGGAGTATGTGGACCGTGAGACGGACCTGCTGACGGCGCGCGTGTCGCGCGACCTCCATCGTGTGCGCCTCGCCGAGGCGCGCGCCCGCTTTCTCACCACGCTCGGCCAGGAGATCCGCTGATGCGCGCATCTGTTGTAGCGCTAACCCTCGCGCTCGTCGCCTGCTCGAGCGCGAGCGAGCCCGATGCCTACGGCAACTTCGAGGCGGATGAGGTTGTCATCTCAGCGCAGACCTCGGGGCCGATTATGCGCTTTGAGGCACTTGAGGGCCAGACAATCAGCGCCGGTGCACTGATAGCGGTGGTCGATACCGTGCCGCTCTCGCTCGAACGCCAGCAGCTCGCGGCCCAACGCAACGTCGTAGTCTCGCGCCAGCGTGAGCTCACCGCGCAGGGAGGATCGCTGGATGCGCA
>JAYTDH010000046.1:0-3858 GCA_043736095.1 Gemmatimonas sp. | reverse complement strand
CTCCCGTGGGGCGAGGTAAGTCGCGTGCGCGATCATCACCGCGAACTGCGCGTAAAGGTCGCCGAGCGCGCCGGACTCCGGCGCGAACTCTGGATCGTGGTGCGCGTCTTTGACGATGGACTCGGCTTCCGCTACGAGCTCCCTCAGCAACCCAACCTCGGCGAGTTCGAGATCATGGAGGAGCTCACCGAGTTCTCGATGAGCGAGGACATGAAGGCATGGTGGATCCCCGCTGACGTCTCCTCTCCAGATCGGCAGGAAATGCTCTTCTCCTCCGGACCGATCAGCAAGTTGCGTCTCGTGCACACGCCACTGACGTTGCAGGGGTCGCATGGTCTGCAGGCGGTAATCCACGAGGCTGATCTCTCCGATTACGCCGGGATGTTCCTCCAGGGACGGAGCGAGTCACGCACGCTGACCGCCTCGCTCGCCAAATGGCGAGATGGCTCGGCCGTGAAGGGTCGCACGCCGTTCAAGTCGCCGTGGCGCACGCTCCAACTCGCCGACGCCGAGGAGCAGTTGGCTCCGAGCACGTTGACGCTGCGGTTGAATCCGCCGAGCCGCATTGCCGATACGCGCTGGATCACGCCGATGAAGTACGACGGCATCTGGTGGGGGATGCACGTGAACACGATGACGTGGTCGAGTGGCGCGCTGCATGGCGCGACGACGGCGAACACGCGTCAGTACATCGACTTTGCCGCCGCCAACGGACTCGGCGGCACGCTCGTGGAGGGATGGAACCTCGGGTGGGACGTGGATTGGATGAAGTACGGCAATGGCTTCAACTTCACGCAGCCGTATCCGGACTATGATCTCCCTGGGCTCGCCGCGTACGCTAAGCAGAAGGGTGTGGCGTTGATTGTCCACAACGAGACGGCCACGTTCATCGAGAACTATGAGCGTCAGCTCGATTCGGCATTCTCGTTGTACGAGCGGCTTGGCGTCCGGGCGATTAAGACCGGCTATGTCGGTGACACGACCAATCCCGGTGGTCACGCGCATCAGGGGCAGTATATGGTGCGGCATCACCGACGCGTCATTGAGACGGCGGCGCGCCACGGGATTAGCGTGGTGATGCACGAGCCAATCAAAGACACCGGTGAGCGGCGCACGTGGCCGAACATGCTCTCGCGCGAGGGTGCGCGCGGACAAGAGTTCAATGCGTGGGGCGGAGAAGGTGGGAACACGCCAGAGCACGAGTCCATCCTCTTCTTCACGAGGATGCTCTCTGGGCCGATGGACTTCACGCCGGGCATCTTCAATCTGACGATTGCGCGCAGTGGCTCGAACGTGCCGCGTACGCCGCAGGAATCGCGACCGCGCTCGACGCTCGCCAAGCAGTTGGCGCTCTATGTGGTGCTCTACTCGCCGGTGCAGATGGCCGCGGACCTGATTGAAAACTACGAAGGGCAGCCTGGATTCCAGTTCATCCGTGACGTGCCGGTTGACTGGGATACCACGCGCGTGCTCCATGGGCGCATCGGTGACGATGTAGTTGTCGCACGTCGCGCGAAGGGAAAGGACGAGTGGTTCATCGGTGCGATTACTGACGAGACGGCGCGCGAGATCACCGTGCTATTGAACTTTCTCCCTGCGGGGCGTCGATACGTAGCGGAGGTGTACCAGGATGCGCCGGGAATCGCGTGGTGGAATAATCCCACCGGCCTTACGATCTCCCAGATGCCGGTGACGAGCACGCAGAGCTTGCGCATCGCAATGGCGCCGGGTGGCGGACAGGCGATCCGCATCCGCCCTGAGCGCTGAGCGCAGAGACCGCGTGCCCGCACTCTCGCCCAATCTGATTGAGCTCCTCGCGCCGCTCTCGGGTGTGAGTGTGCCGCTCGATGACGTGCCCGACGAGGCGTTCCGCCAGCGGCTCGTGGGCGATGGCGTCGCGGTGGATCCGCTGAACGATACAATCGTCGCGCCGTGCGATGCAAAGGTCATCCTCGTGCACCGAGCCAAGCACGCTCTCACGCTTGAGGCCCACGGCTTGGAGATTGTGGTGCATCTCGGACTCGATACCGTGAAGCTTGAAGGAGCTGGGCTCACGCCGCTGGTGCAAGCGGGTGAAATGGTGAAGGCTGGCCAGCCTCTCCTGCGCTTCGAGCCTGATGTTGTGGCCCAACGCGCCTCGAGTCTGTTGACGCCGATGGTGATTGCAAACATGGATCGGGTGTCCGCAATCGAGGTTGCGACTGGACGCGTCGAAGCTGGGCGTAGTGTCCTGCTACGGGTCCGTCTGAAGTCCGGAGTGCCGACCCGCGGCTCGGATAGTCTGATGGTGCGCTCGCGCGCGATCCGCGTCGCTGATCCAACTGGGCTCCACGCGCGACCTTCCGCGACGTTGGCGGCCGCAGCCAAGAAGTTCGGCGCAGATCTCCGCTTAGAGAAGGGAACGCGCGAGGCGAATCTCCGGAGCGTCGTCTCGCTGATGGCACTCGAGGTCGGCGGGGGAGACTCCGTGACGATTGCGGCGCGCGGAGAGGACGCCGAGTCGGCGATCGCGGCGCTTACTCAGCTACTCGAGACGGCTCCCAGTGGCACTTCGCCGGTCTCGCCCGCCGCGTCACGCGCGCCAACATCGGTGCCGACGCTAGGGCCCGGCTCGTCCTCAGCGAATGTCAGTACAGCGCGCGCCGTCCGCGGTGGACCATTCACCGACGGCACGCTCGTCGGTGTTGCCGCTTCACCGGGGGTGGCAATGGGGCAAGTCGTACACCTCGTGTACGACGACGAGGTCGCGCAGGAGCGCGCTGCAGATCCCAATCGCGAGCGACGCGAACTCGATGCCGCCATCGCCGCTGCGCATCTCCAGCTCGAGGCGCTCCGCACACGCCTCACCGCCGAAGGGCAGGGGGAGCGCGCGACGATCTTCGCCGCGCACCAAGAACTCCTCGAAGATCCTGAACTGCTCGACCTCGCCGCCGCCGAAGTGCGCGCGGGCTGGACTGCGGCCTGGGCGTGGAAGCAGGCGTTCACCGCGCAGGCCGAGCGGTTGCGGGTCTTGCGCGACCCCATGCTTGCCGCACGTGCGACTGATCTCCGTGATGTCGGACGTCGTCTGCTTCATCTGCTTGATGGTCGCGAGGAGGGCCCCCGTGCGCTCCCCGACGATGCGATCGTCATCGCTGAGGACCTCACGCCAAGCGATACCGCAGCACTTGATCGCGCGAAAGTGCGTGGACTGTGCACCACCATGGGGAGTGCCACTTCGCACGTCGCGATTCTCGCGCGAGGACTCGGACTTCCGGCAATTGCCGGCATTGATATCCGTGCGCTCGACATACCCGAGGGCACGCGCGTTGCCGTGGACGGCGACAACGGAACGATGCGCGTTGCCCCCACGGCCGCAGAAGAGGCCGCGATGGTCACCCGACGCGCGCGGCAGGCCGATCGCCGAGCATCCGCACTCGCTGCGGCGCATGAGCCGGCCGTCACCCGCGATGCGCATCGTGTGGAGGTCGCCGCGAACATCGGGGATGTGCGGGATGCGGTGAAGGTCGTGGCAATCGGTGGCGAAGGCGTCGGACTGTTGCGGAGCGAGTTTGTCTTCCATGATCGCGCGACCGAGCCGACTGAGGACGAACAAGCCGCGCTCTACGGAGAAGCGGCCAGAGCGCTCGGGCCGGAGCGGTTGCTAGTCATTCGCACGCTTGATGTCGGTGGAGACAAGCCGCTTGCGTACATCCCGATGGAGAGGGAGGAGAATCCCTTTCTTGGTGAGCGCGGCATCCGCTTCACGGCGACTCGCCCCGCGCTCTTCCGTGCGCAGGTGCGCGCCGTGTTGCGTGCGTCGCGCGAGGGGAAAGTCGCCATCATGTTCCCGATGATTGCGACCTTTGCCGAATGGCG
>JAYTDH010000045.1:0-13692 GCA_043736095.1 Gemmatimonas sp. | reverse complement strand
CTGAACGACCACGCCTCCTGCGCCGTCGACTCCGACGGCTGTGACGCAACCACCGGTCGCCGCGCCTTCTTGCGCGACGGTCTCATGGCGGTCGCGGCGCTGACCGCGATCGCGGGTGCGGCCGCGCCGCTGCAGGCTCTCGCACGCGAGTACGCGACCGGACGTGCTGGCTCGGCCGGCACGGTGAGCTACGGCATCCCCGCTGCCGACGGCGCCACGATCGACAAGGCGAACAAACTGATCCTCGTCCGCTATCAGGGCCTGGTTCACGCCTTCAATCTCGAGTGCCCGCACAAGGGCACCATGCTACTGTGGCAGCCGGAGCAGAGTCGGTTCTACTGCCCCAAGCACAAGAGCACCTTCAAGGCCGAGGGGACCCGCATCCAGGGCAAGGCGCCACGCAGTCTCGACCGGTACGCGGTGCGGATCGAAGGAGGAAAGGTGGTGGTCGACACCGCCGTCGTGCTCGACGCCAAGCAGAACGCCGCCGGCTGGACTGCGGCCGGCGCGCGCATCGGGTAGTCGTTGAGACTGTAGAAAAAGCCCGATTTCAGCGTCTGTGAGCGGACGACGTGGCGAATCGATGCGCGATGCGGCGATCTGGCGATGTGGGCGGCCGAATGCGCGCCGGTGGTGTGTGCCGGGGTCGCCCGCCGTGCGCAGGGGCGGTGCCGCTACGCTGCGTAGCCCGCGCGGGCGAGCTTTTCGATGTGGTGCACCAGTGTAGCGCGCCGGTACCTGGTGACAGTCGATGCCGAACCAAAGGAGTTCGATGGACGAGAACGAGATCATCGACGCCGTCTGTGCTCACTTGGAGCGCAGCGGCCACCGCATTACGCAGAGACTCTCCACTACGCAGCAGGGCGTTGACGTGATTGCTGTGCATCCACCCAGCGGCCGCCGTCTACTCATCGAGGCCAAGGGTGGAACGAGCTCCCGCGAGGGAAGTAATCGCTTCGGCAAGCCATACACACAGAGTCAAGTGTTCGATCGGTGCGGTAAGGGCGTGTTCACTGCGCTCAAGTTGCGCGCGCAGGAAGCGTCGCTCAGCACGACGACTGTTCTCGCCGCGCCCGATTCGCGGTGGTTCCGAAGCTACCTAAGAGATGTCGCCCCGCTGCTGCGACCGCTCGGGGTCGAGGTCTGGCTCGTGAGCGAGGAAGGTACCGTGTCCGTACTCGAGTAGACAGATACCTGTGGTCTGAGCAGCTGACACCGCCCAACAGCGGTTGGTGCTGCCGGCTGCGGGAGCGAAGCACTCGGGCGCGCTGGCCTGATCCACTGTCAGACCCCCACCTTTACTTGCGCGAGAGCATCCGCTGCGCGACTTCCCTGATCGCCTGCCATGAACCACTCCGAGATCATCAGCTTCCTCTGGGGCGTCGCCGACCTCGTTCGCGACACCTTCAAGCGTGGCAAGTACCAGGACATCATCCTCCCCCTCACCGTGCTGCGCCGGCTTGACTGCGTGCTCGCGGACAAGAAGGAGAAGGTGCTTGGCAAGCAGGCCGAACTTCGGGGCAAGAAGCTCGACAACCTCGACGCCCAGCTGCGCAAGGCGTCGGGCTTCGCGTTCTACAACACCTCGCGCTACGACTTCGACAAGCTGCTGGGCGACGCGCCGCACCTCGCGGCCAATCTGCGAAACTACATCGCGGGCTTCAGCCCTAACATGCGCGAGGTCATCGAGCGCTTCGACTTCGACAACACCATCTCGAAGCTCGACGAGGCGGGCCTCCTCTTCCAGGTGCTCGAGCGCTTCAAGTCCGTGGACCTGCACCCCGATCGCGTGGACAACGCGACCATGGGGACGATCTTCGAGGAGCTCCTCCGCAAGTTCAACGAAGCGCTCAACGAGAACCCCGGCGAGCACTTCACGCCGCGCGACGTGGTCCATCTCATGGTGGAGCTCATGCTCGCCGGAGACGAGTCGCGCATTCGCGGCAAGGGCGTCGTTCGGACGGTCTACGACCCGTGCTGCGGCTCAGGCGGGATGCTGATGATCACCAAGGACCACATCAGGAACGGGATCGTACAGCAAGGGCGAGTCGTGCAGCCGCCCATCAACCCGGAAGCCGAGCTGCACCTCTTCGGGCAGGAAGTGAACCCGGAGACGTGGGCAGTCTCCAAGTCGGATCTCTATATGAAGGATCCGACCGGACGCGACGCCGATCGAGTCGCGTACGGCAGCACACTTGGCGATGACAAGCACAGCGGCGTGGGGTTTGACTATCTCATCGCCAACCCGCCGTACGGCAAGGACTGGAAGCGCGACGCGGACGCGGTGCATGCGGAGCACGAGCGCGGCGCGGCCGGCCGCTTCGGTCCCGGACTTCCACGCATCAGTGATGGCCAGCTGCTCTTCCTGCTCCATATGCTGGCGCATATGAAGGACCCCGCCGATGGGGGCGGCTCCCGGATCGCCATCATCATGAACGGGTCGCCCCTCTTCACGGGGGACTCGGGAAGCGGCGAGAGCGAGATCCGCCGCTTCGTCCTCGAGCATGACCTGCTCGACTCGCTCATCGCTCTCCCGGAACAGCTCTTCTACAACACGGGCATCGCCACCTACATCTGGGTGGTCACCAACCGCAAAGCGCCGGCCCACCGCGGCACGGTGCAGCTCGTGGACGCCTCCGCCTTCTGGGTACCGATGCGGAAGAGCCTTGGGGACAAACGCCGCGAGATCCCCATCGACAAGGCGCGCGAGATCCTGGCGCTCGTGAAGAACCGCCGCGACGGCGAAACGCGCCGCGTGGAGAAGGATGGCGTGACCGACGATGTGGTGGTGAGCCGCGTCTTCCCCACCTCGCACTTCGGCTTCCGGAAGATCACGGTGGATCGGCCCCTCAAGCTCAACTTCCAGTCGAGCCCGGACCGGCTCGCTCGGCTTGAAGAAGAGCGGGGCTTCGTGGCGCTTGCCCTGAGCAAGAAGAAGGGCGCCGCCGGTGCCAAGGAGCAGAGCGAGGGACGTGCGCTCCAGGCCGAGATCCGCGCAATGCTCGCAGCGCTGCCCGCCAAACTGGTGAAGGACCGGACCGAGTTCGAGAAGCTCCTTGACGCCGCAACCAAGAAGTCCGAGGCGAAGCTTGCCGCCCCGGTGCGAAAGGCGATCCTCTCGGCCCTTTCGGAGCGGGACGAGACGGCCAGCACGTGCCGCGACGCCGACGGAGCGCCGGAGCCCGATCCGGAGCTCCGCGACACCGAGAGCGTCCCGCTCGCGGCCGGGCGCGACAAGGCCGACGCGGATGGCGTCCCGGCCAGCGTGCGCGAGTTCTTCGCCCGCGAGGTGCTCCCGCACGTGCCGGATGCGTGGATCGACACCGCCAAGCGCGATCACAAGGACGATCTCGTGGGGCTCGTGGGCTACGAGATCAACTTCAACCGGTATTTCTATCGGTACACGCCGCCGCGTCCGCTGGAGGACATCGAGAAGGACATTCGGGAGATCGAGGGCGACATCGTCCGGATGCTGGCGGAGGTGACGGGGGGTGTCCGATGAGCGCAACATGTCGGCACTGTGCGTGTATGTGCCGACATATTGCGTTGACAGACTGGTCAGATTGACGCATTCTGCATACATGGAACCTGCTGATGCCAACATTTCGCGTCACGACCAGTCCGCCGAGGCGGCGGCTGCCCTGCTCCGCGACGCGGAACTGGGCGCGTTCTTCCGCCCCCGGCAACTCGAGGCCGTGGGGCTGACCCGCGACCAGCTGCCGGCACTCCTCCGCGCGGGAGTCGTGGAGCGCGTGGGGCGCGGGCTTTACCGCCTCGCCACCGCTGAGCCAACCGAGAACCATTCGCTGGCGATGGCCTGTGCGCGGGTGCCGCAGGGGATCATCTGCCTGCTCACCGCTCTGCGCGTGCACGGCATCGGCACCCAGGCGCCTTCGGTGATCTGGATGGCCATTCCCCACAAGGCGCGCACGCCGAAGGTCGCGGACCTCCGACTGCGATTCGTGCGCGTGAGTGGCCCGGCCGCCACCTATGGCATCGAGGCCACGACCTTCGAAGGCGTCCCGGCGCGCATCACGAACCCGGCCCGCACGATCGCCGATTGCTTCCGCCTCGCGCGGCTTGTCGGGCCGGAGGTCGGGGTCGAAGCACTCCGGGACGCCACCCGCCGCCGCCTGGTGACGATCGCCGAACTGGCGCGCGTCGAGGCCGTGCTCCCGTCGCGCTCACTGCGGGCGCACCTCGATCTGCTCGCCCTGTGACGCCAGACGTCGCCGCATCCGTGCGCGCTCGGCTTCTCACCGTCGCGAAGGAGACGGGGGAGGAGTTCGAGCGCACCCTCGCGCGCTTCGCGGCGGAACGCTGGCTGTATCGATTGGGGAGCTCCGCGGCGCGGGATCGGTGCATCCTGAAGGGCGCGGCGCTGCTGGCTGTGTGGCTGCCCAATCCACACCGGGCCACGCGCGACGTGGACCTGCTGGGCTCCGGGGCCTCCGACGATGACACCATCAGGCAGCTCATCACGGAGGTGGCGGTGACGCCCTGCCCCGAGGATGGACTGGCCTTCGACCTCGGCGAGCTGAGCATCGAGCCCATTCGCGAGGAGACCGAGTACGCCGGGGTGCGGGCGTTGTTCTGGGCGCGTCTCGCGACCGCGAAGATCCGGATGCAGGTGGACTTCGGCTTCGGCGATGCCATCGCGCACGGCCCCGAGGAGGTGACGCTCCCGCTGATGCTCAGCGCGCTCCCGACGACGACGCTGCGCGCGTACCCGCGGGAGCAGTCGGTGGCAGAGAAGTTCGAGGCGATGGTGCAGTTGGAGACGCGGAACAGCCGGATGAAGGACTTTCACGATGTGTGGGCGCTGGCAGGGGCGTTCCCGTTCGATGGTACGCGACTGCGCGATGCCGTGGCCGAGTGCTTTGCCCGCCGGAGGACGCAGTGGGCGGAGGAGATGCCGGCGGTGCTCACGGCGCGGTTCTACGAGAGCGCCGCGATGCGAGCACGCTGGAGCAGCTACGTGAGCGCGGGTGCCGTGCACGATGCGACACCGCGCGATTTCGCCGTGATCGGAGAGCGGTTGGTCTCGTTCTTTGGCCCGGTGCGCGATGCCGTGGTGGCGAACGAACCGCTGCGCGCGCGGTGGACGCCGGCCGGGGCTTGGGAGAAGGTCATGGGAGATGCGAGCCTATGAGCAACGCAGTTAACAGCGAGCTGAAGAGCGAGTCTCGCCGCTTCAGGGCCTATTCGACGTACAAGGAGTCGGGCGTGGAATGGCTGGGAAGGATTCCAGAGGGGTGGGAGGTTTCTCCCCTTTACGCACGCTACGACGTGAAGCTCGGCAAGATGCTGGATTCCGGAAGATTCACCGGGCAGTTCCGCGGTAGCTACCTCAGGAATACGGACGTACAGTGGGACCGAGTGAACGTCTCAGACCTGCATGAAATGGATTTTGCTCCATCGGAGCGTGAACGCTATCTGCTTCGAGCCGGCGATCTGCTCGTGTGCGAAGGCGGCGAAGTGGGGCGCACTGCGATATGGCAGGGAGCGCTGGCGGAGTGCTTCTATCAGAAAGCACTCCATCGCGTTCGACCGTTGTCGTCGAGAGAGCACCCACGGTTCCTGTTCTGGATCATGCGGATGGTCGCCGATCGAGGCGTCTTCAGCGGCACGGCAAATCAGAATACCATCGATCATCTCACCGCAACTCAGCTGAGGCACTACCGCTTCCCGTTCCCGACTCACGCGGAACAACGCGCCATCGCCGTCTTCCTTGATTGGGAGACCGCGCGAATCGACGCGCTGGTGGCGAAGAAGGAGAGGCTGATCGCGTTACTGCAGGAACGGCGCACCGCGCTGATCACCCGCGCGGTCACCAAGGGCCTCGACCCCGTCGTGCGGATGAAGGACTCCGGGGTGGAGTGGCTTGGGAAGATTCCGGCGCACTGGGAGGTGCGGCCGTTTCGGTATTGTTGCCGAGTGTCGGAAGGTCAGGTCCCGCCTGACGACGAGCGTTTCAGAGACTACATCCTGATCGCACCGAACCACCTTGAGAGTGGTACGGGGCGCATACTCTTTACGGAGACCGCTCATGAGCAGGGAGCCATAAGCGGAAAGTACCGAGTAGACGAGGGCGACATCATCTATTCAAAGATTCGCCCCGCCCTGAACAAGGTGTGCATGGCCCGAGGCGATTGGTTGTGCAGTGCAGATATGTACCCGATAAAGGCGACTACGCGAGACCTTACAACGGCGTATCTGCTCAATTTCATGCTGTCGGACCCGTTCGTGCGCCTGATGCGTGACGAGTCCATGCGCGTAGCCATGCCAAAGGTCAATCGGGACACCTTGGCGGGCTGCCCGCTTCTGATACCCTCCGTACTTGAGCAACACTTGATCGCGGACGCTATCGAGCAACAGACGTATCGGATTGACGCATTGATCGCTCGCATCCGCGCCGCCATCACCCGCCTCCATGAACTCCGTATCGCCCTCATCTCCGCCGCCGTCACCGGCAAGATCGACGTCCGCGAGGCCGCCCAATGAGTCCGAACATCTCTGAGCGCTCGTTCGAGGAGTCCATCGAGTGCGACCTGCTCGCACACGGCCCCGACGCCTGCGCTGGTCCCGCGAAGGCGGCCGGCGAGTCGATTCCGAGATACGGCGACTCCCCACCGGGCGGCTACCGCAAACGCTCCCCCGACGCCTACGACCGCGCCCTCTGCCTCCTCCCGCGCGACGTGGTGGACTTCATCCTCGCCACGCAACCGAAGGAGTGGGAGAAGCTCAAGCAACACCACGGCGCGAACGTCAAGGAGCAGTTCCTCAAGCGCCTCGCCGCCGAGCTCGAGCGGCGCGGCGCGCTCGACGTCCTGCGCAATGGCATCAAGGACTCAGGGTGCAAGTTCCGGCTCGCCTATTTCCGGCCCGCGAGCGCGCTCAACGAGGAGACGCGTCGCCTGCACGCAGCCAACCTGTTCTCCATCGTGCGGCAGGTGCGCTACGGGCTCTCGCACGAGAAGAGTCTCGACCTCGTGCTCTTCCTGAACGGCATTCCCATCTTCACCGCCGAGCTCAAGAATCCGCTCTCCGGGCAGACGGTGCAGGAAGCGATCCGCCAGTACCAGCGCGACCGCGACCCGCGTGACCCGCTGCTCGCCTACGGCCGCTGCCTCGCGCACTTCGCAGTGGATCCCGAGCTCGCCTACGTGACCACGCAGCTCGCCGGCCCCAAGACGCGCTTTCTCCCCTTCAACCAAGGGAAGTTCGGCGGAGCTGGTAATCCGCCCGTGCCCCCCACGCGCGCAGGCTACGCCACGGCCTACCTGTGGGAGGACACCTGGGCTCGCGACAGTGTGCTCGACCTCATTCGGCAGTTCGTGCATGAGATCGAGGAAGAGGACGACAAGGGGCGCAAGACGGGGAAGCGCTATCTCGTCTTCCCGCGGTACCAGCAACTGGACTGCGTGCGACGACTTGTCGCCGATGCCCGAGCCCGCGGCCCCGGACAGCGTTACCTCATCCAGCACTCGGCAGGGAGCGGCAAGAGCTTCACCATCGGCTGGCTCGCGCACCAGTTGGCCACGCTGCACAACGCCAAGGACGAACGGGTCTTCGACTCCATCGTCGTCATCACCGACCGGCGCGTGCTCGACCGGCAGTTGCAGACCACGATGCGACAGCTCGAGCAGACACTGGGCGTGGTCGAGAACATCGACACCACCTCGCGAAAGCTCAAGGAGGCGTTGGAATCGGGAAAGACGATCATCGTCACCACGCTCCAGAAGTTCCCAGTCATCGCCAAGGAGATCGGCGAGCTCACGGGGAAGCGCTTCGCGGTGATCGTGGACGAGGCGCACTCGTCGCAGTCCGGAGAGAGCACCAAGAGTCTCAAGGGGGTGCTGAGCGCGGGCTCGCTCGAGGCCGCCGAGGGCGAGGAGGCGGGCGCGGCCACGCCTGAGGAGGAGCTCGAGAACATCATCCTCGCCGAGATCGCGGCGCGCGGGCCGGTGCCCAACCTGTCCATGTTCGCGTTCACAGCGACGCCCAAGCCCAAGACGCTCGAACTCTTCGGATCCAAGCGGCCGGATGGGACATTCGCGCCCTTCCATCTGTACAGCATGCGGCAGGCGATCGAGGAAGGGTTCATCATCGATGTCCTCGCCAACTACAGCACTTACACCGCTTACTGGCGGCTGCTCAAGCGCGTGGAGGACGACCCGCGCTACGAGAAGGGCAAGGCGGAGTACCTGCTCAAGTCGTTCGTGGAGCTGCATCCGCATGCGATCGCCGAGAAGGTGCGCATCTGCGTCGAGCACTTCGCGGCCAACACGCAAGGCGCGATCGGCGGAAAGGCCAAGGCAATGATCGTCACGCGGTCACGCCTGCACGCGGTGCGCTACAGGCTGGCAGTGGACAAGTACCTGGCCGAGCGTGGGTATCCGTTCAAAGCGCTCGTGGCTTTCTCGGGGTCGGTGCAGGATGGTGGGAAGACGTACACGGAAGCGGGGATGAACGGCTTTCCCGAGATGCAGACCGCGAAGACGTTCGAGCAGGCCGAGTATCGGTTCCTGATCGTGGCCAACAAGTTCCAGACGGGGTTCGACCAGCCGCTGCTGCACACGATGTACGTGGACAAGAAGCTCGGCGGCGTGAATGCCGTGCAGACGCTGTCGCGGCTCAACCGGACGCATCCGGAGAAGAGCGGGACGGCGGTGCTGGACTTCGCGAACGAGGCGGCGGAGATCAAGGCGGCGTTCGAGCCGTACTTCGAGACGACGCTGCTGTCGGAGGCGACCGACCCCAACCTGCTGTACGAACTGCAGACGCGGCTCGCGACCTTCCCGGTGTACACCGAGTCGGACGTGACGGCGTTCGCGGTGGCGTACTACAACCCCAAGACCGGGCAGGACAAGCTCTACGCTCTGCTGGCCGACCCCGTGGCGCGCTGCCTCGCGCTGGGGGCTGAGGAGCGGCACGAGTTCCGCGGACAGCTCACGGACTTCGTGCGGCTCTACGCGTTCCTGGCGCAGGTGCTGCCGTTCAAGGACGTCGATCTGGAAAAGCTCTACGTGTTCGCCCGGTACCTGCGACGCCTGTTGCCAGCGGAGCGAGAGGAGCTCCCGGTGGAGGTGCAGCAGAACATCGACATGGAGTCCTACCGCGTCCAGCAGACCGGGAGCGGGAAGATCGCCTTGGACCGCAAGCCGGGAGTGCTGGACCCGTCGGCGACCAAGAGCGCGCACGGCACGACGCCGGAGGAGATGGAGACGCTGTCGCGCATCATCGCCGAGCTGAATGAGCGGTTCGGGCTCAACCTCGGGCCGGAGCACAAGGTGACGCTCACGCAGATGATGGAGCGGCTTGATGACGACCCTGCGCTCGATGCGGCGGCGCGCGTGAATACGCGGGAGAACGTGCGGCTCACCTTCGACCAGAAGGTGGAGCAGGTGATCCAGGACATCGTGGACTCGAACTTCGAGCTCTACAAGCGGATCACGGACGACCGGGCCTTCGGCGACGTGCTCAAGAATGTGCTGTTCGATCAGTATCTGCGCGCGCATCGCAACGCAGAGGAGCTGATCAAGCGCGGCGAGTCGAAGACGCTGGAGTTCAAGTCGACGCTCCGGTGGAACATCAAGGAGGACACGCAGGACGACAAGGTGGTGACGCACGCGGTGCTCAAGACGGTGGCGGCGTTCCTGAACACGGAAGGCGGCGACTTGCTGATCGGCGTTGCAGACGACGGCTCGATCGTTGGCATCGAGCGGGATCAGTTGGAGAACGATGACAGGTTCATGCGGCACCTGGCGCAGGTCGTGCGCAACGGGCTCGGCGACCGGGCCGGTACTTGCATTGACCCGAAGACGCAGGTGGTGAACGGCAAGACGGTGTGCGTGGTCAGCTGCCAGCGGAGTCCGGAGCCGGTGTACCTGAAGTGGAAGGGGGTCGAGACTGGTCCCGACGGCGACTTCTTCGTGCGCAGTGGGCCGGGCACGGTGAAGCTGGCGGCGGAGAGTGCGAGGGAATACGTGAAGACGCGGTTCGGGGCGGCGGGTTCGCCGTGAACTGCGCCGCGTCGATGGGCATCGGTCCAGATGACGGTCCACGATGCGTGTGACATTTGAACTGGATTCGTATCGCCCCGCTGGCGCGTCGCAATGGCAGCTTCCGCGGTGGGGGCATCCGCTTTCAATGGGCGTCTTCCCAGCGTTCGTGTCGAGTGACGACACCCTCACCCAGGTGGGCACGGCCTTTTGTGTAAGCAAGCTCGGCCTGCTCGCCTCGGCTCTGCATGTGGTGTCCGAAGCGCTGCGAGCGGATGGACAAATCACTCCGTCATTCAGTTCGCCCTTGGGAACTGCGTCCGTGAATATGCGCTTGGCGCGTACCGGACTCACGGTCCTGCATCAGGGAGTGGCAACCGTGGGCACCATGTCCATCGCGCTCTGGGGGGTGGAATCCGTGAACGCGGCGCCGCCCACCGATTTGGCGTTCGCGTTTCCGACCCATCAGACATCGTTCCCGTTCTTGCAGCTACCGATGTCTTTCGTGCTTCCGCGAATTGGGTCACTTGTGCGCCTGATCGGCTATTCGAACGCCGGGGCATCGGCGCGGATAATCGATCGCGGTGCATTTGTGCGCGGGGAGGCAGCCGCGTTGGCCGACTATGCCCATGAGTTTCATGTTGTTGAAGGCCGTGTGACTGATATCTTCGCCGGGCGATTTGCAGCGGGCTTTTGCGACGGTCCTTGCTTCGCCGTCGACGCAGAGGTGCCGCATGGGGTCAGTGGTGGCCCGGCACTGACGGCCGAGGGATCAGTCTGTGGTATCGTCACCGCCGGCGCATCGCGCTTCTTCAATCGGCCGATGACGCTCGTGTCACCCCTCTATCCAGCACTCCTGTTGCCCATAGAGTTCGGCGCTCGCTTCGGACCACTGAACCTGCGGGCTGAGTATCCACTGCTCGAGCTCATCGACGGAGGGTCCGTCGCGTCGGACGGGAGTCACGAGTCCGTCCGCTACTCCGAAGCGCTCGACTGCGTGCATCCGCGCATTCACCGGGAGGATAGTGCACACGTGTTCGACGATTTCGCCTCGTACCAGGCGGGCCGACCCGCGACGCCCGTCACAACTCCGGTGCTTCGTGCGCGGCGGAATCCGTCACCGGCTGGCTAGCGACGGTCCGAGCTCAGCCGCATTGGGGAAGCGGACGGCCTCGGCACAACTCAACCTTGGAGTGACTTGTTCGTGACTTGGCCTGAACCATCCTCAGATGAGGTACATCGACTGAGCCAGCTTGCGGAGAGCCGCACGCTGGAGTTCAAGGAGGTCGGTCCTGACTTCGACTCTGCGAAGGGACGAGCGGAGTTTGCGAAGGATGTGCTTGCGATCGCGAACAGTGTTGACATCGGCGAGCATGCGCACATTCTCTACGGGGTTCGAGATCCGAGACGCGGCGCAGGGATTGTGGGTATTACGAGTCCTCCCACGCCAGAGCAAGTGTCTCAGGTGATCGCTGACCACACGGTTCCCCCGCCTCAGGCCATGTTCCGCGTGGTCTCGACGCCTTCTGGGCAAGTTGGCGTCCTGCGGTGTGTAGGGGTCGCAGCTCGTCCGCACCATGCCGTTCGAGCGTTTGAAGGTGCGTTGAACCCAAGCATCGTCTACGTCCGCCGAGACTCTGTCAACAGTGCCGCGACCTCTCAAGAGGTAGAGCAGATGATTCTGCAGCGCCTCGGATCGACCGGGCGGACCCTCGCACTCGCTCCACTCTCGATCGGATTTGTCGGGCAGGACAGATACTCCGGTGATCGCAACGTCATCATCCGCGTCACGAACACAACGGAATCATCAGTCGCCGGCATCGACGTTATCGTCGACTTCGTTCACATGAGCCTTCCGACGTTGTCGGCGCGACAGGGCGTGCTCAATAATCTGACGCTTCTGCCAGGCGAGTCCCGCGAGGAGGTCATCCACTTCTCGAACCTCCAGTTCGTCCTGCGCGCGATGGAGACCACTTCGAAGCCCCGCATCTATCGTGTTCTTGTCAACGATCTTGGCTCGCACGTAGGCGACCGCTGGTTCAACGCGACTCTTCGCGTGTTCTACCGTAGTGCAGACGGCTTTCTGCATCAGTTGACGAGCGACCTCGCGCTCGACTTCTAACGCTCCGCAGTCAAAGAGGCTTGCTGCTGACGCGCACTAGGAGCGGGGTGCCCACGTGATTAGTGGCTCCGGTGGATTCACTGATGGTGAGCTTAGGACTGGACTCGGCTTGGGGACTACGCCGGACGACTGGCGCCGCATCCGCGCCGCCGTCCTCGCCCGGGACGGCAGCCGATGCACGTCGTGCCTCACCGCCGTCGCTTCCGCCGACGCCGACTGATTCGCCCCGGGATTGCCCGACGCTCCGCCCTCACGCCGCCACCGCCCTCCCTACCATCTCCGCCCACCGCACGAACCGGTGCCCATCCACCTCCCGGAACGTCCTGACCTTCCGCAGCGTCGTGTGCCCGTTGCTCGACCCGTCATCGTTGGTGTTCCCCTCCACCGTGACACACACGTGCACGTCCCGCTCGTGCACCCGCTCCTCCTCCTGCACGCCGACCACGATCCCGGTGTGGATGAACCGCGCCCGCGTCCGACTGTACAGCAGGAAGATGTCGCCCACGTACGGCTCGTCGCGGAGCACGCCGTGTGCGCGCCCCGCCCGCGCGAGCGCGTCGCAGCTGCCCGTGGCCGGCAGCGGCCAGCTCGATCGCCGCGTCAGGTGATCGTAATGCGCCGAGTGCCCCACGTGGTGCACGAACGCGGCGCACCAGGGCTGACCCGGCGGTAGGGACACGCCGCGAAGGAAGTGCTCGACCATCTGGCCACGGTTGTCCCCGCCCTGCTCGCCCACGCCGACGAAGGCGTTGGCGGCGGCGACGAGCAGTGCCGGACTGAGCGGAACGATGTGGGACCGGTGCGTGAGCATGTTGACCTCGGATTAGCGGGAGGAGGGGAGGCGGACGGGATTGCGTCCGCGCACGAGGCGCGCGCTTCCTGGCTCGACCATGACGAGGATCTGATCCGCGTCAACGGGTTCGATAACGGCCGCCAGCGTCATCGGCGACGGCGGCGTGTTGCCATGCGCCGGGAGCGCGTGGACCTGCACGTCGGTGGTGTAGGCGCCCGCGACCACGGTGAACTCCGATTCGCTGGCGGTCACGTACCCGACCGGGGTCTGCACGACGAGCACCTGGGTTCGCATCGGCGTGTCGGGGGGGTCGAGGTCCGGCACCCGGAACCGCGCCGTGCCCGTGAGGATCAGGTGCCGCATCCCGCGGAGCCGGCGCTGGAGGACGCGCAGTTCCGCCCCCGGCGTGAGCTGCACCGCGATGCCGTTCTCGAGCCTGATCCAGCCGCTCTGGTACGGCACCAGGTCGGTCACGGGCTCGGGCGCGACCCAGCCGTCCGGGGGGTCGGGGAAGTAGATGGGCTTGATCACGTCGTGCCAGTAGATCATTCCGAACGCCAGGAGGATGTAGAAGAGCAGTACGGACCCAAAGCCGATCTGAATGATCCGTCCGATCCTCCAGAGTGCGCGCCTCGGTGCCGGAGCGGGCGCCGCGGCGGGCGGCTCCTGCGGCCGGTTCGGGAACCCGGTCCGCTTCACGAACTCGGCCCAGGCCCGCTCCGTCTCGCCCTCGGGGCGCGGATTCCGCACGATGTGCTTCGGCACGCTCCACG
>JAYTDH010000044.1:0-7832 GCA_043736095.1 Gemmatimonas sp. | reverse complement strand
GGGATCTCCGCATCGACCTTGTCGGTGGAGATCTCGAACATCGGCTCGTCGCGCTTTACTTCATCGCCGAGCTTCTTCAGCCAGCGCGAGAGCGTCCCTTCAGCAATGGACTCGCCCATCTGTGGCATGATCACGTCAACACGGGCCATTCCAGCAACCTCGGTCAGAACTTGTCGTCAGAATCAGGGGCCTCGGGCGCCTTGGCGCGCCGCAGAGCCGAGAGGACCAGCACGGGCAGCGAGACGGCGCCAATCGCGCCGCCGATCAGCATATAATAGCCCCAATCGCACGTCGGGATGCCGTCGCACTTCGGGGCCTTCAGGAAGAAGGCGACGAGTTTCGAGAGCAACACGCCAATCATGGCCCCGGAGAAGAATCCGATCCAGGTCATGAAACAGCCGATGCCGAGCATCCGCGCGCCACTCGGCGCCGGCGGGGCTGCCCCTCCGTTGGGTCCGGAAGCGGGTGCTGTCACCGGGGCGCCGGGCGGCTCGGTTTCGGCGGCATTAGTACGCGGGCGCAAACGTGTGTGACGGGTCCGCCTGGGTGTGCAGCTGGACGAAAAACTTCTTCACGTTGCGGTCGAGACGGCTCTCACCCATCTGGTCACTGTGCGCTTCGACGAACACATAGTGCCCGCCTTCCATTTTCACTGTGAGCGTGAGCTCGGACGGCACCTCGGGTGTGCCGACGCTGCCGCGGTACGTCCGCGTGCGCGGACCCTCAACGGCCATCCGCATGCCGATGGTCGGGAAGAAGGCATCGGCGGTAGAAAGCACGAGATCGGGATGCAACTGGGTTCGGTAGAAGTGGCGCATAGGTCGATGAAGGGGAGAAGAATGAAGGCGAAGCCTTCGTCAGGGTGTCTTGGTGGCGGGCGCGGCCGTCGGATCAGGCGCCATCGTTGTCGGCACGTTGATCTCAGCGCTCGGAGAAAGTTCGTTGCGCACCGTCTGGCGCCAATCTTCGGTGCGTTGCAGCACGGTCGTGGAATCCCGGCGGAACTGGACACCCATCGCCCAGTCACCGGCTGTCACGAAGGTAATGTGCGTGCGATACGTGCCGGCCTCGGGCCCGTACGTAAAGCCGTTCCAGACGGTCTTGCGGTCGGAGTTCGTGGCAAAGATCCGCCCTTCACCATTCACAATTGGCTCGCGCGTCTTCTTGTCGAAAACCTGGACGGTGTACTCGATGCGCTCGAGCGAGCGCGGCGGGATCACATCGGGCCGGACACGGATCTCGAAATCCTCCGTCCACACGCGCATCACCCCTTGATCGGGCGGCGGCCCGCAGCTCGCGGACGCAGCGAGGCTCGCGAGCACGATAAGAGCGAGAACCTTGCTGCGCAGTCGGATGAACATCGGGGAACTCCGCGAGGAGGAGGTGGCGCGACCAGACGCCGAAAAATAGCGAACCGCAGTCCGGGATGTGACCTCCCAGTGCCGCCAGCGCGTGCCGCCAGTGCGTGGCGACCGGCGCGTGGCGACCGGCACCCGCTCAGCGCGTCGCCCGCTCCACCGCCCTCACCCGCTGGACGACGGTAACGACCGCCGAGACGGCGAGGAGAATCACGACGCTCCGCAGGACCCAGCCATTGAGCGCGAGCCCAAAGAAGGCCTGCGGAGCGGCCAAGAGTGTGATGCGCTCGGGACGCTCCAGCGCGCCCACGCCTTTGAGATCCACGCCGAGCGCATCGGCCTTGGCGCGGGTGTACGAGGTGATTTGCACGGCGCTGACCGCCACGAGCGCAACGCCGACCATCCACGTGGATTGGTTCGGGCCGGGGGTCGCGAAGAACCAGGCGAGCCCTCCAAACAGGAACGCGTCGGCAACACGATCCAGCGTCGAGTCGAAGAAGGCGCCGAAGACCGTCGCGCGGCCGCTCTTCCGCGCCACCGCGCCATCGATCACATCGAAGAAGGCCGTGAGCCCTAGCGTCCATCCGGCGGCCACGATCCATCCGGCCCCAAACATCACGGCCGTGATGACGCACATCATCGTCCCGAGGACCGTCAGCGTATTTGGTGCGATCCCGCGGCGCACACACCAGTCGATGATTGGCTCGGTGAGCCGAAGGTACCCGGCGACAATCGCGTGCCAGACCGAGAGCGGAAACGGGGCGTTGGACATATCCTAACGATAAATGAGATATTTCTTCGTGGCCCGCTGGAAGGCGATCAACTCGGGGAGCACGGCGTCGAGGACCTCATCAGGATCGCCGCGACCGAGGAGCGATTCGCGCGCTGATGTTGAGCCGAAACGCAGATCGTAGCCGCGCGCT
The DNA here is from genome assembly GCA_043736095.1 of Gemmatimonas sp. Taxonomy (GTDB): domain Bacteria; phylum Gemmatimonadota; class Gemmatimonadetes; order Gemmatimonadales; family Gemmatimonadaceae; genus Pseudogemmatithrix. Next base: position 5,551 of record JAYTDH010000044.1, on the reverse strand, counting down.
TGGATCTTCAACGAATCTCCCGCCGTGCGGGCGATTGCCCAGAGCACGGCGGCGCCAATCCGACCCATCTGCGCGCGATCGCGGTCCTCGACGATGATGCGGACGCCGGGGATGCTCCGCCCCGCGAACTTTCCATCAGTCGGTGCGGTGGGAGTGAAGCGTTCGGCCTCGAAGCGGACGCCGGTGAGGCCACGCTCCGCGAGCAGCTTCGTGACGGAGTCGGCATTCAGCCAGGGGGCCCCGACGCGCTGAAACGGCCGATCGGTGCCACGTCCCACGGAGACATTGCTACTCTCGAACGCCACGAGCGCGGGATACAGCAACGCACTCGTCGTGGAGACCATCGCCGGTGAGGGGACAATCCATGGGAGTTTCGTCTCCTCCCACCACATGGAGCGCTGCCACCCTGTGACCGGCACCACGTGCAACGTCACGGGGATACTGAGTTCGCCAGCGAAGAACTGCGCCAGCTCGCCCATCGTCATACCATGCCTGAGCGGCGTCGGGTATAATGCGTACGCCTGCCCGCGGCGCTCAAGCGTTGGATCGTCGGGGTTGGCGAGCACGCGATCGAGCAGTGGTCCTTCGGCGCGCCCGGTGAGCGGATTCGGACGGTCGAGGACGATGAACGGAATCCCGACGCGCGCGGCGGCGCGCATCGCATACACCATCACGCCCACATACGTCCACGTCCGGGTGCCGATGTCCTGCAAATCGAATACGAGCGCGTCGACATCGCGGAGCAAGCTGTCGGGCGGCGGCACGGTCTCGCGCCGATACAGCGAGTGCACGGTGAGCCCGGTTGCGCGGTCGACCTCATCCGGCAGGTCGGGTCGGTCGGCGGTGCCACGAATTCCGTGCTCCGGCGAAAAGAGCCGCACCAGCGTGACGCTGGCCCGTCTCACGCGTGTGTCGCGGAGCAGCAGGTCCACGTCACTCACGCCGGCCGCATTCACCCCGGTCTGGTTCGTGATCAGCGCAATGCGCCGCCCACGAATGAGATCGAGCGAATCCTCCAGCAACACCGTGATCCCGGGTCGCACCACCTCGGGGCGCACCACCTCGGGGCGCGGGCGTCCTCCTTGCGCCTGTGGCGCCTGCGCGCATCCAAGCACGCAAGGCGCGCAAAGCGCGAGCATCCCCACCATCATCCGTCGTGCGCCGTGATCCGTCACTCACTCTCCCGTGTGGCCGCTCTGGGCCTCGTGCTCAGTTTCTCAATCGCGTCCTGCGCATTGCCGCCCGCGGCGGTGCACTCCCCACGCATCATCACCGACGTTGCGCCTGATGTGACCCCGGTCCAGGTGCCGTGGTCCGTCCGCGACCTGCCCCGCTCGCTGACCGCTCCGCTCCCCGTGGACGCAACCCAATGGATCGATCGCACCATCGCCGCGATGCCGCTCCGCGATCAGGTCGGACAAATGGTGATGATCTGGGTACTGGGGGATTATACCAGCTCCACGGATTCGTCGTTCGTCCTCGCGGTCCAGCGCATCCGGCAGGACAAGGTCGGCGGCATCATCATGTCGCTCGGGTCGCCAATCGAAGTCGCGGAGAAAGTGAACGCACTGCAGCGCCAGTCGTCGCTCCCGCTGTTGGTGGGAATGGATGTCGAGCCCGGACTCGGGCGCCTCGAAGGTGGGGTGTTCGCGCCTGGCACGCTAACCGCGGGCAACGCCACCGTGCTCCCAACTGCGATGGCGATCGGGGCGACGCGCAAACTCGAGCACGCGCGCGAGGCCGGTCGCATCACTGGCGAGGAGTCGCGCGCGATTGGGATCCACCTCGCATTCGCGCCGACAGCGGACGTCAACAACAATCCGTCGAACCCGGTCATCAATGTCCGCTCGTTCGGCGAGGACCCACTCCTCGTCGCGGCGATGACATCGGCGTTCGTGGACGGCGTGCAGCAGTCTGGCGTCGCGGCGACCATCAAGCACTTTCCAGGTCACGGCGACACCGACACCGATTCACACAACGCTTTGCCGATTGTGCATTCGTCGCGCGCACGGCTCGACGCCGTCGAACTCGTCCCGTTCCGTGCGGCGATCGACGCCGGCGTGGCGGCGGTGATGAGCGCGCACATCGCACTGCCGGCGGTCACGCATGATTCCACGCCCGCCACGCTCGCGCCCGCCGTGATGACCGCGCTCCTCCGCGATACCCTCGGCTTCAAGGGTCTCGTCATCACCGATGCGATGGATATGCGCGGAGTTGGTGCGGGCTACGCGCTCGGCGAGAGCGCAGTGCTCGCCGTCAAGGCGGGAGCCGACATCCTGTTGATGCCGCCCGATGTACCCGCCGCAATCAGTGCTGTCGTGGCGGCGGTCGAGCGCGGGGAAATCCCGGCCTCGCGCATCGCGGCCTCGGTGCGCCGACTCCTCGAGATGAAGCTGCGCACCGGCGCCATCCAGCGCCCGATCACTCCACTCGATTCGCTCCGCGAGATCGTTGGGCAACGTGCGCACCGAGCGCGCGCCGTCGTAATCGCCGAAGATGCCATCACGCTGCTCCGCGACAGCGATCGGCAGCTCCCGCTGGCCACCGCGCAGCCGACGCTCGTCCTGACGTACGTGCCGGAGCTCGATAATCAGGCGGGACGCGTCTTCACCACCGAGATGCGCGCCGCGCTGCTCACGATGCGGAGCGCGCGCATCACATCGGCGACGCCGCGGCAACGCTTGGACTCTCTTCTTCGCAACGGCAGCGAGCGCATTGTCGTCGCGACCTTTGTGCGGACCATCGAAGGCGAGGGGCGATTCGCCGTCGCGGAACACGTGGCGAAGTGGTTGGACTCGCTCGGCGCGGTGCGACCGGTGTCCGTCGTGGCGTTCTCGAGTCCGTATGTCCTGCGCGAGTTTCCGCGAGTGACGGGATATGTCGCCGCGTACGGACGCGGCGAGTCCGTGGAGCGAGCCGCGGCACGCGCGCTCACCGGGCGCGTCCCCTTCCACGGCGTGACGCCGACCTCGCTGCCGGGATTCTTCACGGCGGGCCAGCCGTACGAGCGCCCGCTGCCCGCGTGGGCCGCTGCAGTCACTGATTCGCTGCGGCGCGTGCTCGAGCGCGCGGTGCGCGACTCGGTGTTCCCCGGTGGCATCGCGGTAATCGGCACGAGAACGGATATCGTCGCCGAGATCCCCGTGGGACGAATCGACTGGGCGGCCGATGCGCCGCCGCCCAACGCACGAACGCTTTGGGACATCGCCTCGCTGACGAAAGTCGTCGGCATGACCACGGCGATGATGCAGCTCGTCGACCAGAAGAAGGTGGAGCTCGACGCGCCGGTGCAGCGGTATCTCCCCGAATGGACCGGCCCGTGGAAAGAGCAGGTCACGGTGCGACATCTGCTGACGCACTCGTCCGGCCTGCGGGCGTGGCGCGCGATTTATCAGGAGACGGAAACGCCAGAAGCGGCGCGACAGCTCGTGCTCGACACACCGCTCGACACCTTGCCCGGCGTGCGCTACGTCTACTCCGACCTCGGCGCGATTCTCGCTGGGCTGATCGTCGAGCGCGCGAGCGGGCAGCCACTCGCCAGCTACTTGCAGGCGAACGTCTTCGGGCCGCTCGGGATGGGGGAGACGCGCTATCGCCCTCCGGCGGAGTGGCTCGACCGCATCGCACCCACGGAGAAGGACCCCTGGCGCGGCCGGCTTCTGCGCGGCGAGGTCCACGATGAGAATGCCTTCCGACTCGGCGGGATCTCGGCGCACGCGGGGCTCTTCAGCTCGGGGGCCGATCTCGCGCGTTTTGCGCAAATGATGCTCAACAGCGGTGAACTCGGCGGCGCCCGCATCGTGACCCCGCGCACGCTCGCCGAATTCACTCGCGTGCAGAACCCTGCGATCTCGCATCGAGCGCTCGGGTGGGAGACGCCGAACGGCACCAACTCGGCGGGGACCCTGATGCGCGCGCCGGCCTTTGGGCACACGGGCTTCACGGGAACCTCGATCTGGATTGATCCCGCCAACGACCTGTTCGTCATTTTGCTCACCAACCGCGTGAACCCCACGCGCGATAACTCTCGCATCGGTTCGGTACGGACGAGCGTGGCGGATATCACGACACGGGCGGCGACGGCGGCGGCGCAGGCATCGCGCGGAACCCCGTGAGTCGTGAGCCCCGCGTGCCACGGGTGGCGCGCGGGGCTCGCGGTCTCCGAGCGGGCTCAGGCTCTTGTCTCGGGAACCCCGAACTATATATTCCGGATTAGTTCGCCACCCCACAGTGGGGCGGTCCGGCACCCTTAGGAGGCACCTCATGAGCACGATGAATACGCCTGAAGTGATGGTCACGATCACCGCCGCCGCTGGCGTCGAGGTCGCGAAGTTCATGCAGGCCGAGAACGTGACCCCCGAGGTCGGCGGTCTCCGGGTGTCCGTGCAGCCGGGCGGGTGCTCGGGCTTTAAGTACAGCCTCCTCATCGAGGACAAGCCGGCCGAGGATGACACAATCATCCAACAGTCGGGCTTCAATCTCTTCGTGGACCCGTTCTCGATGCAGTACCTCGGCGGCGTCATCGTCGACTACGTGACCTCGATGCAGGGATCGGGCTTTACTTTCAAGAACCCGAGCTCGACTGGCGGTTGCGGCTGCGGGAGTAGCTTCTCCGCGTAAGACGCGCCGTGCGCTACTCTTGACGGGCGCCCCCACGGGCGCCCGTTTTGTTCTCTCCCCTTTTTTACGCCTGCGGCGCCGCGCGCCGCCTCCTGACCAGAGCAAGAATCCAGCAATGTCCCAGATCGTCGTCGGTGTAGATGGTGGTGGCAGCAAGACGCACGTGATTGTGGCCACGACCAAGGGGAAGGAGCTCGCCTCCCTCGTTGGCGACGCGAGCGCGGTGCGCCCTGGCGAGGCCCTGACCTCGGCCGAGACGATCGGGATGCTGGTCCGTGAGGCACTCACGGCGGCCGAAGTCGCGGACCGGCCGGCGATTCTCGTGGCCGGCGTCGCCGGCACCGGGCGCGAGAAGGAGCGAAAGGCCCTTCTGCGTGCGCTGCAGGGCGAAGGACTCGCTGACGAAGTGCAGGTCACCACGGACGCGGAGATCGCGCTCGCGGATGCCTTCGGGCCCGCGAGCGCGGGCATTCTGCTGATTGCGGGCACGGGGTCGGTCGCCTATGGGCGCGGACCAGCCGGGGAGCTGCGGCGTTGCGGTGGTTGGGGACCGCACTGTGGTGATGAAGGCAGCGGCGCGTGGATCGGCCGGCGCGCACTGAGTGTCGTGACCTCGGCGTCTGACGAGCGCGAACCAGAGACGCGGCTCGTTGGCGCGTTGATGACGGCACTCGAACTGGAGTCGATCGAGGACATCATCCCGTGGGCGGCGAAGGCCTCGCCGAAGGATCTCGCCGCGCTCGCGGGCCACGTGACGACCCTCGCCGCAGATCGCGACCTGCGTGCGAACTCGATCTGCACCGTGGCGGCCGAGGAGTTGGTGTTGCACGTGCGAACCCTCGCGCGGCAGCTCTTCGTGGACGAGCGCGCGGCCGTACCGGTGGCGCTCGCCGGTGGGTTGCTCTCGCGCGGGATGTTTTTGCGACGGCTC
>JAYTDH010000043.1:0-7950 GCA_043736095.1 Gemmatimonas sp. | reverse complement strand
TCGCGGCGTCGGCGTCGGAGATCTCCTTCTCCTTCCACTGACTGGCGACCTTCGTGAAGATCTGCATTGCGGAGGCGCCGATCTCGATGGCGCGCGCCGGGGCTTTGTCCACGCCGCCGGCGGTGGAGATGTGAGCGCCAAGTGGTGTTTCGTGCGCAATCTCCTCGGCTGAGGCGGCGCGGACAGACGAGATGACGGCGGGCGCGGCCGGCTTCTGTTTTGGCGCGCCCTTCGGTATTGCCGCGCCCTTCTTCTCTTCCACTCGCTTCTTCCCCTTCCCCTCGCTCTTTCCCTTCGTATTCACCGCTGCCTCCGAAGCCAATCCAGCGGATCCACCGGCCCCCGTCCCGTCGGCCGAATCTCAAAATGCAAATGCGGCGGCATATCCGGATCCGCCTGCCCCACCGTGCCAATCACGTCACCCTTCTTCACGCGCGATCCTTTCCGCACGCGGAACGCATCCATCGACGCGTAAACAGAATACGCACCCCCACCATGCTGGAGAATCAGCATGTTGCCATACGTACCAGCGGGCTCAGCAAACACCACCTCGCCATCCGCCACGGCCTTTACACCGGTCCCGAGCGCGGCGCCGATGCCAATCCCGTTCCACGTGATCGACGTGTTGTTTGGATTAATCACCCGTCCGAAGCGATACACAACGCTCCCGTCCACCGGCCAGTCGAGTCGTCCGAGGTCAGCCGTGGTGAGAGAGCCCGGTGCAGTCGGTGGCGCCCCCGCGCGCCCCTCGGTGCGACGACGTGACTCTTCCAACGCGGCGATCACGTTGGTCAACCGCTGCTCGTCGCGCTGAATTTGCTGCATCCGCTGCTGCGCCTGCCGCGACTGTTGTTCGACCTGCGCCAGCGTGCGCCCCCGCTGCAGATCCAACTGTCGCAACCGAGATTCCTCGTCTGCCTTCTCTCGTCGATTGCTCTCCACGTCCGTCTGCAACCGCACGAGCAAGAAGCGCTGCGACGTGATCTGCTGATTCAGCGTCTGCACGCGCCCGAGCAACGCCCGGTCGCGGCGCGCCACGAGATGCAAATACTTGTAGCGCCCCACGAGCGCGCCGAAGCTCTCCGCCGAGAGCAGTGCCTCAAGCGTGTAGAGCGGTCCCCGTTTGTAGATCTCATTCACGCGGCGTCGCAGCGTCGCGCGCTTCACCGACAGCTCATCTTGCGTGCGCACTAAAGAAGAGTTCACCGACGTGACTTCCTCAAAGAGCGTGCCGAGTTGCTCGTCGAGTGAGCGGACGACGCGCGCCGTGGCACGGGCCTGGCGTTCGAGGTTTTGCCGCTCTGCGGTGATGTTCCGCGCACTCGACTGCAGTTCGCGCATCCGTCGCTCGAGCGTGGCGCGCTCTTGGCGCAGGCGCTCCAGCTCCAACTGCTCCTGACGAATCCGCTCGCTCGAGCGCTCGGCCGATGGGGGGAGCGTCTCTGGTCGCTGCTGCGCCCCGAGGATCGGCGCGCAAAGCATCGGCGCGCAGATTATCGCGCTCAAGAGGACCGCGAGTGGCAGCGTAATCGGGCGCGTCAGCGCGCGCATCACACCTTCCGGAGGTGACGGCCGACCGCGATTGCACTCCCGAGCAATCCAAGCAGCGCGCCGGCCAACACGCCCATCACGGCGAGCCCCGGATCGAACCAGGTCACCTGCATCACCCAGCGTCCCGTGAGCTCGGCCGCGACCCAGGTGAGCACGAGCGCGAGTAGCCCGCCGAGTGTCCCCTTGAGAATCCCCTCAACAAGAAAGGGCGCGCGAATAAAGCCGTCGGTCGCGCCCACCAAGCGCATGATGGCGATCTCGCGACTGCGTGCGAGCACTGCCATGCGGATGGTCGAGCCGATGATGATCATCGCGACGAGCGCGAAGGTGGAGCCGAGGGCGATGCCCGCGCCGGTCGCGATGGTGCGGAGCCGATACAGATTCTCCACCCACTCCTCACCGAATCGCACGTCGTCGATGAAGTCGTACATCTCGAGACGGCGCGCGACCGCCCGCACCGTCTCTGGATCGCGGAGCCCCGGCTTGAGGCGCACCTCGATGCTCGCCGGAAGGATCCCGGCGTCGAAGACGTCCTCGAACTCCTTGAGTTCACGGCGCGCGCGCTCCAGCGCCTGCGCCTCAGTCACGAGCCGAACGCTGGCAATCTCGGGGAAGAGCGCGACATCACCCACCGCCGCGCTCGTCGCCTCCGGCGGCGTACCCTCGGCCACGAACGCGCGGACCTCGACGCGATCCTCAACCTGCTGCAGCGCGTTGCGCAGATTCAGCGCCACGAGGCCGAACAAGCCGAAGGCAAAGAGCGAGAAGGCGATCGTGGTGATGGAGAGCGCACTCAGCACTGGAGTGCGTTGGAAGGCGCGCAATGCTTCACGGAAGGCGAGTCTCATAGCGGCCGCTCCTGCGCATCCGCACCGGAATCGTACACGACGCGTCCCTTGTTGAGTTCCAGAGACCGCAGCCCAGTATCCCGCACGAGATCAAGATCGTGCGTGGCCATCAGGACCGCGGTTCCGGCGCCGTTGATGTCGCGCAGGAGCTGGAAGATTCCGCGCGTCGCGCGCTCGTCGAGGTTCCCCGTTGGTTCGTCGGCGAGGAGGACGAGTGGATCGTTCACGAGCGCACGGGCGATTGCGACGCGCTGCTGTTCGCCACCGGAGAGTTCGTGCGGCAGGGCCGTGGCCTTGGACGCGAGCCCGACCTGCGTGAGCGCGCGCGCGACGCGCGGACCAATCGCGCCGTGTGGTGTGCCCGTCACTTCGAGTGCGAATGCCACGTTCTGTTCAGCCGTGCGATCGCTCAGCAGGCCGAAATCCTGAAACACCACGCCGAGGCGACGGCGCAGGCGCGGAATCTCGCGCGGGGTGAGCGTGACCGAACTCTTTCCATCCACGCGCACCTCGCCGGCGGTGGGACGCTCGTCGACGTAGATGAGCTTGAGGATGGTGCTCTTGCCCGCGCCGCTTGGTCCCGTGAGGAAGGCGAACTCACCACGCCGCAGATGAAAGCTGACTTCTTCGAGCGCCGGCCCGCCGCGCGGATACAGTTTGGTGACCTTCGTGAATCGAATCATTTCGTCACGCGGATTATGGCGGCGCTCACTTCAGCGCCTGCTCGATATCCGCGATGATGTCGTCCGCCGATTCGAGTCCGATGCTCACCCGGAGGAAGCCGTCGGGGATGCCGATCGCCGCGCGCTCCGCGGAGCTCATCTTTGCATGCGAAGTGAAGCGTGGTTCGCTAATCAACGAATCGACACCACCGAGACTCGGCGCGTGCGTGATGAGCTTGAGCTTGCGGAGAAAGCGATCGGCGGCCTTGCCCCCACCCTTTAGCTCGAGCGCGAGCATCCCGCCAAACCCGTTGAGCGTCGCCTTGGCGACGGCGTGGTCCTGGTGGGAGGGGAGTCCGGGATAGTGCACGTGCGCAATCTCCTTCTTCTTCTCAGCCCACTGCGAAATTGTGAGCGCGCTCTCGTTGGCGCGCTTGACACGCACGTCGAGCGTCTTCATGCCACGCTCCAACAGCCAGAGCGCGAAGGGATCCGGCGTCTGGCCCCAGAGCATCTCCTTCTGGAGCACTTCGTCGATGTACGGCTCAGTCCCGCTCACCACGCCCGCCAACACATCGTGATGGCCGTTGAGATACTTGGTCGCGGAGTGGATGACGACATCGGCACCCCACTCGATTGGGCGGAAGTTGATCGGGCTCGCGAAGGTGGAGTCCACAACAAGCGCGACCCCCGAGTTGCGCGTCACCGACGCGATGGGTCGGATATCGAGCACGCGGCACGTGGGATTCACCGGCGACTCCACGAAGATCGCCCGCGTCTCCTTACGCACTTGCCGACGCCAGACGCGCTGCTCCCACGGATCGACGAATTGCACATCGATGCCCATGCGCACGAACTCCTCGGTGAGGAGTCGATGCGTGCCGCCGTAGATGAACTGCGAGCAGAGGAGGTGATCGCCGGGCCGCAGCAGCGCGAGCAACGCAGACGCGGTCGCAGCCATTCCACTGGAGAGGACCAGCGAGGACTCGGCCCCCTCAAGGAGTGCGAGCCGCTGCTGCACGCGCACGGCGTTCGGCGTGTTGCCGTAGCGCGTGTACTTGAGCCCCTCGGCGGTGCCGGGCGTCTGATAGTGATTGACGCTCTGGACGAGCGGCTCCACAATCGGCGAGCCGTGGACGTGCGGCTCACGCGCACCGTGGATGGCGAGCGTCGCGAGGGAAGGGGACTTCGGCTTGGCGGGCATCGTTCTCAGGCAAGGTTCGTGGTGAGCACTGGGCGGTGTTCGATATCCATCTTCACAAGCTTCACAATCTCGGTGACGGTGAGTCCGCCCAGATCGCGAACGACGATTCCGCCCTTGGGGAGTGTCTCGTCATACACGGTTGGCGCGAGCTCGTGACGCCGCGGGCCGTACACCCACACGAGTTCGCCGTCGCCGATGAGTCGCATGATCGCATCGTCGGGGCGGATACGGACGAGCGGACCGCGCTCCGTGTCGTCGCGCTTCGTCGCGATGAAGCCGACGATTTGCAGCGGAAGGAAGGCGCGACTCATGCCGGCGCGGTGCCCAGCGGGAAGAAGCGGTCTGCGTCGCGGCGCAACAGCCGGCGACGTGCCAGACTCTCGAGCAGCGCGCGACATGCTTCGTCAGGCACGCCGGTGTGGAGCGCGACGGTTTCGGGGATTGATGCGCCGTGCAGCATCACCAACTGCCAACACGCGCGCTCTTCGGTCGTCACGGCTCCAACGAGCTGCGTGGAGCCCTCGAACTGGACGACGAGCGCGAGGCCGTGCGTCTCCAGCACCGCTTCGATCGTCTCGAGGTGATCCACGGAGATGCCATTGAAGACCACGTAGCCGTCATGCGAGGGATGCTCGCGCGTAAGCGGCAACATCAGCTTCGCCACGAACTCGTCGGCGCAGGAGTGATCGAGTACACCGATGTGCGAGAAGTCGAGGAATACCACGGTGCCGTCGGCGAGCCCGTTGATCTGCCGCTCGATCACCATGCGCACCACAGCGCCGGTGCGGCGCGTCACGAGATCGGAATACCCCCCCGGAACCCCAGACTGCAGCGCCGTCAGTACGTCGATGTTGGTCTTCACGCGTCGCCCGCGCGCTCAGGGATTACGATCTGCAACTGGGCACCGGTGAACGGGCTCAAGCCTTCCACACGCGGCTCGCCCGTGTCCCACGACGGCAGCTTCGTGATCCTCGCGGTGCCACTACGAATGCTCAGCGAGCCATCATAGCGGTGCACATAGCCCTTGATGCCCTTGAGCCCCTGCCCGCGTCCCGGTTCGGCGTGGCGACTGTGGCCCTGCGTCAGCGCTGCCTCGAGCGCCTCGCCGTCGTTCCACCGATCACCCGCCAGCGCCCGCGCGCGCGATGTCTCGAGTGAACGACGGAACCCTTGCCCCGCATCGGCAACCGAAATCACCACCACATGGCGGCCGACGCGCCGCTTCGTCCAGTCATAGACTTGCACCGCAACCCAGCCCCCACGCCCGGCGTGCTCCACTACGTTTTGGCACGCTTCCGACAGCGACATCGCGAAGCCCATCGTCGCCCGGGCCTCCAGGCGGAGCTTTGTCGTGAGTATGTGCGTCGCCCGGTCCTTCACATGGTCCACAATCGCCTGCACGTCCTCGTTGCGGGCAATCGGCGTGACCTCAAGTACGGCGTCGATGTTCTGCTGTGCCCGCGGGCGCAGCACAGTGCCCCGGAAGGTGAACAGCTCTTCGGCGTACTTGAAAAATGCCGAGCGCGCCCAGTACGACTGTACGTTCTCGTCCGTTGGCGGCGCGAAGTCGGGCTTCTCGATGCGGGATTGGGCGAGACAGAGCAGACTCGTCAGCCCCGCGGGTGTCGCGAACCGACAATGACGGGCGTCTACCAACAACTTGGCATCTGCCGGCAACGGCGCGAGCTGATCGAGGACTTGCTCGAAGCTCTCCTCATCGAGGGACGCGGGCACGGTGATGACGCTGGTCACAGTGGGTGCAGTTCTCCGCGAAGGTGATGCGCGAGGCCGGTGGCCCCTCGATGATCCACGTTGCGCGCCGCAGCATCGCAGGCGCTCCGAATACAAGTCTCCAATCTATCACCCGCGAGTGAGCGAGAGAAATAGGTCGCACCCCACACATCGCCACAGCCAGTCGGGTCACCCGGCGCAGGCCCACGCGTCGGAGTCGCGGGGATGAGCGCGGTGCGCAACGGGCGCCCCACGCCGGCATCCTCGAAATAGACGACTCCACGCTTGCCGAGGGTAACGAAAAGCGTCCCGACGCCAGCGTGCAGCGCCATCGCCGCCAACGCGAGCGGGTCGCTCGCGAGCATCGCGACTTCGTCCTCGTTGACCTGCAGCAAATCGAAGCAGGCGCACCACGCACCCACCTCGGCGAGTGGGCGGAGCGTGCGAAGTCCCGAGGGTTCGAGTCCGAGCGTCAGCGAGTGGAGGTCGCAGTAGATTGGCCCTTTGAACTGCTGGCGGATTAACTGCGCGGTGGTGAGGTCCATCTCGAAGCCGCTGATGAAGTTGATGTACAGCGCGTCGAGATCCCGCAGCAGCGGCTGGAGACCCGCCCAGGTCCACGCCGGCACGCCGCCGGTCAGGATTTCACTCCGCCGCTCGTCCGAGTGATAGCGGAGCTCGACCCGGTTATTCCGTTGCGGCACCTCGATGGGTGCGGCGTCCGCGGCAATCCGGCGCAGCGAGCGCAGGAACTCACGGGCCTGCGGTGCCAGGTCGCTCCCGACCTTCACCAGCGGCACCAGCTCCCAGTCGTCGGGGAGCGCGGCGTCGGCGGCCGACAACGCGTACGCCACTCCGCCCCACTCCTCGACTGGCGCGGTCCGGACGTCGCGCCCGTGGATCACATCCCACACGAATGTCCCGATCACGCCGAGGCGCTTGCGGCGCCCCTGCTGGGCGGGCGCGGTGCTCACATCAAGCCCTGTCGCTGCGCGAAGGTCGCGATCGCGCCGATGACGCCGGCGTGCGGCAGGATTCCCGGCACGATCCGACACGAATCGACCGCTGGCTTGAACGCTCGGCGACGCACTTCGGCGCGCATCGGCTCGAACAGCGCATCCCCCGCCTGGGTCACGCCCCCCGCCAACACCACCACCTCGGGATTAAAGGCGTTGAGCAGGTTCGCCACACCAATTCCCAAGAAGCGCGCCGTGTCGCGCACCACTTCAATCGCCGTCGGGTCGCCATTCTTCGCCGCGCTGAACACGTGCGCGGCGGTGAGTTTGGAGACATCGCCGCGTACGAGCTTCGGCAGCGAGCTCGGCTGCCCACCAGCGAGCGCTTCGCGTGCCCGCTCGGCGATGGCCGGCCCGGAGGCGTACGCCTCAAGGCAGCCGTAGTTGCCGCAGCCGCAGCGGCGTCCGTTGGAGTCGATCGTCATGTGGCCGAGCTCACCGGCCACATCGCTGATGCCGTGATAGAGCCGACCATCGAGGATTAACCCGCCGCCGATTCCCGTACCGAGTGTGAGTCCGACCACATGCTTGGCCCCGCGTGCCGCACCGAGCCACCACTCGCCGAGCGTGGCGCAGTTGGCATCGTTGTCGAGCGTGGCGGGCAAGCGCACCGCGTCCTGCACACGATCGCGCAGCGGAAAGTCGCGCCAGCCGAGGTTGGGCGTGAAGATCACCACCCCTGTTTCGCGGTTGAGCGGGCCCGGCGAGCCGATTCCGACCCCGGCGCAATGCGTGCGTGGCGCCCCGAGCGTGCTCGTGGCCTCGGCGATCACCTTCTCAATGAGCTCGGCGATTCGCGCGACGACCGCCTCCGCGCCGAGGTCGGCACGCGTGGGAATGCTGTGCATCCCGAACTGCCTCGAGCCGTCGATCGAGGTGGCGCCGACGACGAGATTGGTGCCGCCGAGATCGACCCCGACGATGAACTGATCGGGCGA
>JAYTDH010000042.1:0-31659 GCA_043736095.1 Gemmatimonas sp. | reverse complement strand
ACCTTCTTGATGGCGCGCTCGGAAATCTCCCGCAGCGGCTCTGCGACGTCGAGGATAGCGGTGATCTGTTCGCCGGTCAGTCCGGCCAGTCCGACGAGGTCCTTTCCCAGCAAGGAACTCACGCGCCTCCTCCGGCGAGGACCACTTCATCGCGCCCGTCGAGCGACGGGACTAAGACATCCACTCGGCCGCCAGGGGTCACGGTGATCTTTTTGCCCACGACGTCGGCGTGGATCGGCAGCTCACGTCCACCGCGATCAATCAACACGGCGAGCATGATGCGCGCCGGGCGACCGAAATCCGCGAGTTCATCGAGTGCCGCGCGGATGGTGCGTCCCGTGAAGAGCACGTCGTCAACGATGACGACGACTCTGTCTTCGAGCGCGCCAGGCAGGTGCGTCTGGCCGACGACGGGGCGCGGCCCGATTGTCTGTAGATCGTCGCGGTAGAGCGTGATGTCGAGGGCACCGCGCGGGACGTTGATTCCCTCGCGCTGGTTAATGACCTCAGCAATCCGATCGGCGATTTGCACACCGCGTCGTTGGATACCGACGAGCATCAGTCGGTCGCTGCCATCATTGCGTTCGAGGATCTCATCGGCCATGCGAGAGATCGTGCGCGCGACGGCGCGCGCGTCGAGGATCACGGAGGACATTGTCACGTCCCCAAATATGGCCGACCGCGCGAGCATTTGGGAGCGGCAATCGCGCGCACTGGTCGCCGCGCGCGGGTGTTCGCTTCCTAGGCGGCTCGGTCGCCGGTGGAGCGCTTCGGAGCGCGCCGCGCGAGATAGACCTTTTCGCGGCCGGGGCCGAGGCCCTGCGCGTCAATCGGGCCGATGATGATACCAACGACCTTGCCGTTGGCATCGAGGATTTCGAGTCGGGAATGGGTCGGACGGGGCATTGCGGTCTCCATGGGTCCTCCAGCGTGTGTAGTCTGTACACTCTCTGAGACACTGAGTGCACCGGAAAGGTTTGCCACCGGTGTCTCGACCACGTGAAGGCGCTGTCACGGGCTGGATACGAGCCGCGGAACGACAAAGCGGCAGGCCCCAGATTGGGGCCTGCCGCTCGTGAAATGTCGACGGACGGGGTGGGATTCGAACCCACGGTACGCTATGAACGTACACACACTTTCCAGGCGTGCGCCTTAAACCACTCGGCCACCCGTCCCTGGGAGCATTCACGAGGCCAATTGGGCTGCCCCGCAAACGACGACGCGCCGGCACCGCCAGCGCGTCGGTCCAACACGGACAGGGAGAGATTCGAACTCTCGATACCGTTGCCGGTACGCCAGTTTTCGAGACTGGTGCCTTCAACCACTCGGCCACCTGTCCAACGTTTGCCGCCGGTTCCAACTGCGCTGAAAGGACTCGGGGACAGCCGAGAAAGTTAGTGGCCGAGGTGCCTTACAACAAGCGGGCACGGCGGCGCGGTACGGCACCCTGCGAACTGCGGATTGAGCGCGGGGGCACGGTGCGGGAACCGCCGAGCGAGTCGACTCGCTTCTCTCGAATGCTCAAGACTCTCATCCTCGCTGCGCTGTTGGGTTCGCCCCTCGTGCCCGCGGCCGTCCGTGCCCAGCGCCCGCTCCCCGCGGACAGCTTCCCCGCCCCGAACCGCGCCATCTCCTCAATCGTCGCGCCCCGATGGATCGCCGAAGACCGCCGCGATTCCTTCGGAGAGGCCGACCGCGTCATCACCGCACTGGGCATCCGTCGGGGCATGGTGGTGGCGGACATCGGCGCTGGCGATGGCTATTACGTGGCCAAACTCTCGCCGCGCGTCGGCGCGGAGGGGTCCGTACTGGCGAATGACATCGAGCCCGAGTATCTGCAACTGCTCCGTCAGCGGGTGAGCCGCGCACGTTGGACGAACGTCGAGGTCATCGAAAGCCTCCCGCACGATCCCCTGCTGCCCGCGAATCGCGTGGACATCGCGCTGATGATTCACATGTATCACGAGATCGAGAATCCGTTCGGGTTGCTCTATCATCTCGCGTTCGCCATGAAGGCCGGTGGCCTCGTGGGTGTGCTGGATGTGGACGGCCCTACGGATCGCCATGGCACGCCACCGCGACTCTTGCGCTGCGAGTTCGAGGCGATGGGCTACACGCAGCTGCGGCGCGAGACGTTGGCCGATGGGGCGTATCTGATCACGTTTCGTGCGCCGGCGATCGAGGCCCGCGCGACGACGGCGGCGCAGGTGCGCGCACGGGTGGCGACGGCGAGCTGCCGCCCATGACCGAGGGTCACGAGGGGATGGTGCGCGCGTGACGCACGGGCGATTTAGGCTTGGTCGCGCCGGGCCTTGAAGAACGTCGTCAACAGCGCCGCACACTCGACCTCGCGCACTCCGCCCTGCACCTCGGGGTGGTGATTGAGTCGCGGATTGCGCAGCAGATCGTGCACCGACCCTACCATCCCCGCTTTCTCATCCCACGCGCCAAACACCACGCGCCCGATCCGCGCGAGAAGGATCGCGCCAGCGCACATCGCGCAGGGCTCAAGCGTGACGTAGAGCGTGGCCGTGGTCAGGCGCGTGTCGCCGATTGCGTACGCTCCTCCCTTGATGACACGCATCTCGGCGTGCTGGGTGGCGTCCTTACTCGCAACCATCGTGTTCGAGCCGCGTGCCATCACCTGACCGTTGTGCACGAGCACCGCTCCGACCGGGACCTCATTCGCCTTCGCCGCGCGTGCTGCCTCGGCGAGGGCCATCCCCATCCAGTACACGTCCTCCTCCCCACGCGTCGCAAAAGTGACCGGTCCGCTCACGTTTGGCTCCCACGCGCGTTGGGTGGTCGCGAGACCATCACGAACTTTTCTCGAAGATGATTTGGTCGCCAACGACCGTGGCGCGAATATGATCGCCGTCGCCGAACTTGCCTTCGAGGAGTTCCATCGCGAGCGGATTCTGCACGAGCCGCTGGATGGCGCGCTTGAGCGGCCGGGCACCGAATGCGGGCTCGTAGCCCTCGGTCGCGATGAGCGCCTTGGCTTCGGGCGAGAGCTCCAACGTGATTTTCCGATCGGCGAGGAGCTTGTCCATCCGACCGAGTTGCAGGCCGACGATGTGTTCGATCTGCGCCTCGCCGAGCGGATGAAAGATCACGATGTCGTCCACCCGATTCAGGAACTCCGGCTTGAACTGCGCGCGGAGTGCCGCCGTGACCTGCGTTTCCACCAACGCCCAATCTGCCGTCCCCTGCTCGAGAATCCACGCCGAGCCGACGTTCGAAGTCATGATGATGACGACGTTGCGGAAATCAACTGTCCGACCCTGCGAATCGGTGAGACGACCGTCATCGAGAATCTGCAGCAGGATGTTGAACACATCCGGATGCGCTTTCTCGATTTCGTCGAAGAGGACCACGCTGTACGGACGGCGCCGCACCGCCTCAGTGAGTTGTCCGCCTTCCTCATAACCGACGTAGCCAGGGGGCGCACCAATCAACCGCGCCACCGCGTGCTTCTCCATGTACTCGGACATGTCGATGCGCACCATCGCCGTCTCATCATCGAACAAGAACTCCGCGAGTGCCTTCGCGGTCTCTGTCTTGCCAACGCCCGTGGGGCCGAGGAAGATGAACGAGCCGATTGGCCGGTTGGGATCCTGCAACCCGGCGCGTGAGCGACGCACCGCGTTCGCCACCGCCTGCACGGCTTCGTCCTGTCCGACGACGCGCTTCGCCAACTCCTTGTCCAGACGCGTAAGACGGTCCCGCTCCCCCTCAAGCATCCGTTGCACCGGGATGCCCGTCCACCGCGCGACGATCTCGGCGATATCGTCCGCCGTGACCTCCTCTTTGAGGAACCGCGTGGTGCCCTTCTGCTCCGAGAGTCGTACCTCGACGGCTTTCAGCTCCAGCTCGAGCTTGGGCACAACGCCGTACTGGATCTCGGCGGCCTTCTGTAGATCGCCCGCCCGCGTCGCCTTCTCGACCTCAGTGCGTGCTTCTTCGATTTTGGACTTGAGCGTCCCGACTTCGCCGAGCGCGTTCTTCTCGTTCTGCCATTGGGCCTTCATCCCCGCGCTCTGTTCCTTCAATTGCGCGAGCTGCTGCTCGATGATTGCACGCCGTTCTTTCGAGGCGGCATCCTTTTCCTTGGAGAGCGCCTGCTTCTCAATCTCTAATTGCACAACCTTTCGCTCGACCTCGTCGATCTCCTGGGGAAGCGAGTCAATCTCGATGCGCATCCGCGATGCCGCTTCGTCCATCAGATCGATGGCCTTGTCGGGCAGGAAGCGATCGCCGATGTAGCGATTCGAGAGCGTGGCGGCGGCAACCACCGCGCCGTCGGTGATGCGCACGCCGTGGTGCGATTCGTAGCGCTCCTTCAGACCACGGAGGATGGCGATTGTATCTTCGACCGTCGGCTCGCCAACGAAGACCGGTTGAAAGCGACGCTCGAGTGCGGGGTCCTTCTCGATGTGTTTGCGGTACTCATCGAGCGTGGTCGCGCCAACAACGCGTAACTCGCCGCGCGCCAACATCGGCTTGAGCATGTTGCCCGCGTCCATCGACCCCTCGGCCTTCCCGGCGCCGACGAGCGTGTGAATCTCGTCGATGAACACGACGAATTTCCCCTCGCTCGAGATAATCTCCTTGAGCACCGCCTTCAGCCGCTCCTCAAACTCCCCACGGAACTTGGCGCCGGCGATCAGTGCACCGAGGTCGAGCGAGACGAGGCGCTTGTTCCGGAGCGACTCCGGGACATCGCCGTTCACAATGCGCTGCGCGAGCCCCTCGGCGATCGCCGTCTTGCCCACTCCTGGCTCCCCGATGAGCACGGGATTGTTCTTGGTGCGGCGCGAGAGCACCTGCATCACGCGACGGACCTCCTCGTCGCGCCCAATGACGGGATCAAGCTTGCCCTTGCGCGCATCCTCCGTGAGGTCACGCGTGAACTTCTGCAGCGCCTGATACTGATTCTCCGGCGTCTGATCGGTGACACGATGCGAACCGCGTACGGCCTCGAGCGCTTCGTGCAACCCCTCCTTGGTGACCCGTTGCGCCTTCAGGAGGTTCGCGCTCTCCGATCCCTTGGCCGTCATGAGTCCCAGCAACAGATGCTCGACCGACACATACTCGTCGCCGAGACGCTTGGCCTCCGACTCCGCCGCATCAAGCACGGCACTCACCTCGCGCGCGAGGGTGGGCTGTGCATCGGACTGTTTGGGGTACCGCGCGATCTCTCGCTCGACGGCCTCGGTAAGCGTCGAAATCGGCACGCCGAGCTTTTGCAGAATCGGCACCACGATACCGTCATCCTGCTGCAGGAGTGAGAGGAGCAGGTGGCTGTCATGGACCTGCGGATTACCGGCCTGACGCGCGCGTGACACGGCGTCGGTAATGGCATCGCTGGATTTGACGGTGAGGCGATCGGGATTGAGCATCTGTTTGGACAATGAAGGCTGAAGGAGGAAGGCTGAAAGAGCTACGGCTCCTTCTCTCGCCTCCCATCTCTTGCAATCCCTACGCCGTAGAAGCTACGCCGTTTCGGCGCACGGCGGGGCACTTCCCGTGTACGCGCCCGCCGAATCGGCAAAGAGGTCGAGCGCCGCGATGGCCGACCTCAGGGATTCTCCGGCACGGCGGGAAAGGTGCGGCCCGCATCGGAGCGCCGGGAAATCCCCTTGCGGTCGCACCATTCCAGAAATGGAATGAGGAACTTCCGCGTCACGCCCAGCAGTTCGCGAAGCTGACCTGGCGAATACTGAGTTCCGGGCGTCGTCCCGGCACCCAACGTGGCGAGGAGCGACCGCACGGCACTCGTCGCAAACCACCGATCCAGCGCCACGGGAATCGCGGTTCCGTCCTTCTCGAGCAACTTGAGGAGTGCGAGGACATCCTGACCGTGCGTGGCCTGGAGCTCCGACACGCTCGGCGGTTCGGCACCTGCCTGCGCCAACGTTGCCAGTAGCGCGCTGCGGCGGTCGCCGGCACCACCCGCGGCCGCAGGATCCCATCCTGGAATCCGCAGCGCACTCCCCTTGAGTTCGAGCAGCCCCGCGCGTTCAGCACGGCGAATGACTTCATCGGAGAGGGGCACGCTCGGCGTGAGCGCAGCGCGTGCGGTTTGGAGATCGAGTCCCGGCGCGAGCGGCGCCTCTTTGTGCGCGCGCCCGATATGGGCGAGCAGCTGCGCACGGAGCGCATCGAGCACACCACTCTCGACCAGTCGATCGCCGACGCGCGCCGTGCCCTTCATTGCCTTCAGGAGCTTCTCGACGTCGCCCGCGCCGAGGCCGAGGCGCACTCCGAGTGATGCGATCTCAATGCCAGCGGCGCCCGCCTCGGTGAGCATCCAGCTGAGCGCTTCTCGCGGCTCCGCGGCCGTCTGCGGCCACGGGCGGGCGCGTGGCGTCATCGGCAGTGGGTCGGTCACCACGCCTCCGCCGATTGTTGTGTGCGGTGATCCACCGCGTAGCACGAAGCGGTCGCCCGTGCGCGCAACGATTGGGGACTCGAGCACAATCCGCGCCGGCAGTACCTCGCCGGGGGCGAGTCTCCCACCGCGCACGATTAGCCGCGCTCCACAGTCTGCGGTGCCGAGATGAAAGCGCAGCCGGCTACGCACACCAACTGCCGCGGCGTTCTGCAGCAGCGCCACATCTGCTCGGATGACCGACGTTGCGTACCAGGCATCGTGTTCGCGCACAAGCACGCTGCCAGGGCGGATCTCGTCGCGGTCGACGCCCGCGAGGGCGACGGCGAGACGCGCGCCCGGCGTCGAGAGTTCGGCGGGGTGTCCGTGCGACTCGAGCCCGCGCACCCGTGCCACACGCCCCTCCGGCATCACGCGCACCGTCTCGCCCACGGACAGGCTACCACTCCACGCCGTGCCAGTGAGCACCGTGCCCGCACCCGCGACAGAAAAGACGCGATCCACCGGCAGGCGCCATGCCGCATCGCTGTCGCGCCCTGGGACAGATTGCAGTGCGGCCACGAGGGCTATGCGCAGCGCATCGAGTCCGTCTCCGGTCGTGGCGGAGACTGGAATGATCGGCGCGCCCTTGAGCGCTGTATGCTCGAGCAGTTCCTCCACATCCATCGCCACGAGCGTACGGAGATCGGCATCGGCGAGATCGCACTTTGTGAGCGCTACCACGGCGCGCTGAACGCCGAGGAGCCGAAGAATCTGCAGATGCTCACGCGTCTGTGGCATCACACCTTCGTCGGCCGCGATCACGAGCAGCGCGCAGTCGATGCCGGACGCGCCCGCGAGCATCGTCCGCACAAACGCCTCGTGCCCCGGCACATCCACGACACCGACCGTACCAATGCCCACGAGTTCGAGCGGCGCGAAGCCGAGCGCGATGGTGATGCCTCGCCGCTTTTCTTCCGGCAACCGGTCAGTGTCCACGCCCGTGAGCGCGTGCACAAGTGTCGTCTTCCCGTGATCGATGTGTCCCGCGGTACCGATAATCACAACAGGCTCGTGGTGCGCATCATGCGTCGAGCCGTTCCCACGCCTGAAACGCGCGCATCGCGCGACCGTCGGCGAGATGCTCCTCGAGAAACTCGCGCAGTAACCGTTGATGCGCCCGCGCGGTCTGCAGGTCAGGGATGCGCACCTCGCCGTCGTTGAGCCACGCGCTGAGCGCGGCCCGGGCGGTGGCCGGAAGCACGCGCGCGCCCGGCACGAGGGTCCGGCAGGAGGTGCACACCGCACCACCGGACCGATGCGCAAACCGCACTTCTTCGTCGGGCCCAATCTCTCGCTGACAGAGCGCACACGCGTCCAGCGTCGGTGCGAAGCCAATCTCGGCGACCAGACGCCAGCCAGCGGAAAACGTCGCGGCGGCGACTGCATCGTCGTCGGCACGCTCGAGCGCGTCCAATCCATCGCGTAGCGCATCGTGCACCCCAGCCGCCGCCTCGGTGCCGAAGCGCATGCACATCTCCGACAACGCCGCCGCCGCGCCGAATCGACGCAGCGATCCCGCGAGCAGTGGACGGGCGCGCGACGCATCGAACGAGGCAAGCGTGTGTAGATCGTTCGTCGGATGCAACACGAGTTGCGCGGTTCCGCTCGTGAAGAGGTCGAGTCCCTGCCCGAACTTGCTCTTTGGTCGCCGTGCTCCGCGGGCGATCACCGACACAACCCCCGCCTCGCGCGTGGCGAGCCGCACGATGCGGCTCGTCTCGCGGTAGTCGAAGGAGTGGAGGACGATTGCGGCGGTGTCGATCACCGCTCCAATCTAAGTCCCGCGTACAGGATGCGGCCGGGACTGTTGAAGCCGGCAATCTGCTGGTAGCGCACTTCGCCCACATTCTCCGCGCGCAGAATCAATCGCGTGCTCGTTCCGAGTGCCTGGGGCAGGCGAAGGTCTGCGGCGACATCAACGGTCGTGAAGGCACCGAGCACGACGACGCCAGCCGGCCAAGTGGCGAAGTCTCGGTCCTCGCGGTCGCCCGTGCGGACCGCGGCAACCGTGAAGGTGCCCAGCTGTGCAACGCTCCGGCGCAACTGCACGGTGGTGACGTTCGCCGGGCGACGGAGCAAGCGGCCTCCGCTCACGAAGTTCGCGGTCGCGGTCGTGTCAAAACCCGCAGTGATAACGCGCGTGGCTGTCCAGGTGTGCGAAACAGCGGCGAACACTCCGAGGACGGGCGGCAGGACCGCCTCGAGCTCGACACCGCCAGCATTCGCGGCCGCAATGTTCTCGTAGTTCGGATCGCCAAACGCCACGGCTCCGTTGTACTGAATCAGGTTCTTGAAGCGCTGCGCGAAGCCAGTGAGCTGCAGCGACGCGCCGCGCGCGAGTTTCACCTCAAGGCCCAGATCCGCCGAACGCGAAGTCTCCGGACGTAGCGCCGGATTCCCGACCGTGAACCCGCCGGCGAAGTTCTCGAAGAAGTTTGGTGCCTTGAACGCGGAGCCAGCCGAGGCGCGCAGGCGCAGCGCCGAGGAGAGCCGCCAGCCGGCGCCAACGCGCGCGGTACGGAAGCTGCCGAATGCCGAGTTCTCATCGACGCGACCACCGAGAGTGTAGGTGAGCGGACCGCGCTCACCATGCGCCTGCCCGTACACGGCGCGGTTCTCGCGTGCCGCGCGAAGCGCGTCCGGGAAGTCACCATACTCACTCGCACTGACCGAGGTCGAGCGCTCCTGATCGCGTGTCCATTCACCGCCGAGCGTGACGAACTGCGCAGTCCCCATTCGCATCGTCGTACGCACGTCCGCGAGGCGCCGCTTCACGGCCCCCTGCGCGAAGTAGCCATAGAATCCGAGCGTATCACCCGGTGCGTCGGAGCCATCCGTAGTGATGGGAAGCAGGTCCATGGCGCTGTATTGCGCCCGCGTCTCGAGCCGTGAGGTCCACTTACGGCCGACATCGAGGCCGGCGAGGAGACGATGCTCCGTGCGCTCGGCATTGCGATCCTCAAGGGCGCCAGCCGATCCCGTGGGATACTGGTACATCGAGCTGTTGTATCGGGTCGTGAGTCGGATATCAGTCCGCGCGTCGGGCGCGAAGGTCAGGGCTCCACTGATGCCATCGTTCCGATACGCGTTGTTAAACGCGAGCACGCCATCGGTTGCGTGGCGGTCCGCCTGCAGCGACCACCCGAGCGACGCGATGCTGCCACTCCCGCCGAGCGACGCGCGCACGGTGCCGAACGAACCACCGCCGACCTCGCTTTGGAGTCGCGTGGCGCCGACGCCGGTGCGGGTGAAGATCTGGATGACCCCCGTGACGGCCTCCGACCCGTACAGAACACTCGCCGGACCACGCACCACCTCGATGCGCTCGACATCATCGAGTGTGAGCCGACCGAAGTCCACCGTGCCTCCGGGCTCGTTGAGCGGGATGCCGTCCACGAGCACGCGCACGTAGTTGCCTTGTCCACCGCGCATGAAGAGCGTGTGCGGTGATCCGATCGACGAGGTACGGGCCATCGCGATGCCGGGAACTCGTCGCAGCGCATCACCGACGTGCGTCAGCCCTTCGGCTCGCAATGAGGCCCCATCGAGCACGGTGACAGTCGCAGTCTGCGCGTCTGCGGCGGTCGCGATGCGCGTCGACGTGATGATGCGCGGCGAGAGGACTGCCGTGTCGGGCTGCTGTGCAGCGAGTGGAGCAGCAAGGCAAGCGCAGAGAAGGGCAACGGAGAGAACGAGACGCATGATTCAGCGGAGTGAGAATGTGACAAGGGAGAAAACGATGGAGATGCAGCGACCTACCGACTACCGCGACCACGCAGCGGGACGAGCACCGGCGCACCAACGGCAGGATCACGCGAGACGACGAGTGGCCACTCGTAGACCCGTTCCAATGTTTCGCCGCGCATCACCTCATTGGGCGATCCGGCGGCCGCGACGCGCCCGTTGTGCAGCAGCACAATGTGCTCGGCGAAGCGAGCGACGAGGTTGAGTTGATGACTCACGAGCAACACGGTCTGCCCTTCGCGCGCGAGCGCGTCGAGCAACTCGAACACCGCCATCTCATGCGCG
The DNA here is from genome assembly GCA_043736095.1 of Gemmatimonas sp. Classification (GTDB taxonomy): domain Bacteria; phylum Gemmatimonadota; class Gemmatimonadetes; order Gemmatimonadales; family Gemmatimonadaceae; genus Pseudogemmatithrix. The sequence goes on along the minus strand of JAYTDH010000042.1, from coordinate 21,194 downwards.
ACGTCGAGGTACGTCGTGGGTTCATCGAGAACGAGCGCCGTGCCGCCCTGCGCGAGCGCGCGTGCGACGCGCACGCGTTGCCACTCGCCACCGGAGAGCGCATCAGTGGGACGCTCGAGGAACGCGGCGACATCCGCCCGTGCAATCGCCCGTGCAATCGCGTCGCGATCGTCGGCGCTGCGCCCCGCGAACGGACCACCGTGCGGATGCCGACCGAGCGCGATGTAGTCACGCACGGAGATTGGGAAGACGGGCTCCTCTCGCTGCGGCACCACCGCCATCTGCCGAGCGATAGCGCGGCGTTCGAGCGTCCGGAGGTCGGCGCCGTCGAGCGTGATGCTTCCCTGCTCTAGCGGCAGCCGCCCGAGGAGCGCGCGCACCAGCGTGCTCTTGCCACTGCCATTTGGCCCAACAACAGCAGTCACTCGACCCGTCATCGCCTCGAGCGAGACACCGTCCACGGCGGGCGCGGGCGCGGCAGGGTATCGCAGCCGCACATCGGAGAAGCAGATCACTTCATCGCTCGCATGCGCCAAAGAAAGAAGGGCACGCCGAGCAACGCCGTGACCGCACCGAGCGGAAGCTCCGCGGGGCGCAGAATCGTGCGCGCCGCGAGATCTGCAAAGACCACGAGCGCGGCACCCGCCAACGCCGACGCGATCACCGCTTGTCGGGTGTTGCGTGCACCGAGGGCGCGGGCAATCGCGGGGACAATGAGTCCGACGAATCCGATGAGTCCAGCACCCGCGACGGTCGCCGCGGCGAGAAGCGAGGCCGCGAAGAAGATGCGCCGCGTCACCCGCTCCACGGGGAGCCCGAGCGATGCGGCCGCGTCTTCGCCGAGCGCGAGCACATCAACATCGCGCGACCAGAGGATCAACAGGCCGATACCGAACGCCACGTACAACACAACCCACCGCAACGTGCTCCACTGCGCGTCGCCGAGCGATCCCATCATCCACCAGAGCGCGCCGCGCACGGTGTTCTCTGGCGCGGTCGCCAGCGCGACCATAATCGCCGCCGTGCAGAAGGCGCCAACGACGACACCGGCCATGAGGAGCACGCGCGGATCCGCATGCCCACTCACCGCCCGGGCGACAAGCAGCACCACCATCACAGCGATCGCCGCCCCGCCGAAGGCGGCGAGTGGCAGCACGAGCGGCGACGCGAGCCCGAACGTGACCGCCAGAACCGCGCCGGCTGCGGCGCCGCCCGACACGCCGAGCAGATACGGCTCGGCGAGCGGATTACGTAGCGTGGCTTGGAGCGCCGTCCCACTGACGGCGAGTCCCGCGCCGACCGCGAGCCCGAGCGCGACGCGCGGCAAGCGAAGGTCTTGTACAATCGCCACCTGGGTGGCGTCGCCGATGCCGAGGAGCGCGTTCCAGACCTCGCCGATCGGCATCGGGACGGCACCACCGGCCACGCCAAAGAGCACCGCCACGAGGACGGTACCAATCAACAGCAGCCAGGCGCGAAGCGTCACGTGCAGTCTTCCGTTACTGCGGGCGCGACGCGCTTAGCGGCAACACCAGCGAATCCACAAGCACGCGGCGCAGGAAGCGCGCCGCCTCACCCATCCGTACACCCGGTCGTCCGACCACCGTGGTGTCGATCACGATGACACGACCCTCGCGCACCGCACGCACACTCTGCCACGATGGCGACGATCGAATGCGCTCGGCTGCGTTCGGCCCCGCAAGCACCACGTCCGGGTCGCGGCGCGCAATCTCCTCCATCGAGACCTGCGGCGACGGTTGCGTGGCATCATCGAAGATGTTGTGCGCGCCCGCCACGGTCAGGAGCTCGCTCAAATAACTTCCCCCGCCAATCGTGAGCAGCGGCGCGTCCCAGATATGCCAGTACGCCGTGAGCGTATCGAGGGTGCGCGGCATCGAGCGCACGGCATCGAGCGAGGCACGGACCGTATCGGCCACAATACGTCCGAGCGAGTCGGCGGAAACGGCGCGCGCAATGATAGGAATTACGCGCTGGAGATCGGCGATCTTGTCTGTGCGATGCGTGAGTGTCATCACGCCGGCCGCGCGGAGTTGCTGCACCGCGAGGCGATTGGACTCGCTTCCGTAGAGCAACACGAGATCGGGATGCTGGCCAAGCACGGCCTCGACGTTTGGCCCCATGCCGTTGCCCACATCCGTAACCGCCTTCGCCGCCTCGGGATACAGGTCCCAGCTCGTGCGACCAACCAGCTTGTCTCCCGCGCCGAGGGCGAAGAGGAGCTCGGTCGTGACGGGATTGAGCGAGACGACTCGCATGGCGGGCGCGGTGAGGCGCAGCGTATCACCGAAATCATCGACGACTGCGTCGCGCGAGACCGGCGCGGGTTCGCCGCTACAGGCCGCGAGTAGCGCGCTCGCGACGAGCGCGATGGTGAATCTCGTGATCAGCGCGCTGGTGACTCGCGCGCCCGTGGCGACCGCCAGGAGCGGAGGGCGCAAAAGCAACTGTGGACGAACAGGGTCCGACATCAGAACGGGCTCCTCCCCTGTTAGGGAGAAGCCCGGATGCACGTCAGCCCCACCGACAATCCACGTCGGAGAATGCCTGACGCCACGGACCCTCCCCCGAGGGTGTGTAGTGGCGCGAACGTGGGTCGTCTCCTGACTCCGGGCCGATCGACTCGCCTTCCCAGATCCCGCAGGATCCAGTGGCTTGGTTGAGTCGAGCGTGTGCTACTGCCCGTTACAGTGGCGGGGCCGCGCCGGATTTACACCGGCTTCCGTGTCCCGCGTTCGCCTTTCAATTGTGAGAGAAGCCTACGCCAAGCCATCGCGCTTGGCAAGCGCGGCGCTTAAACGCCCCTTCAACTGCGCGCGCTTGAGGTAGTGCTCGGCCTTCTGCGCCTCGCTGGGCTCGGCGATTCGCGCGAAGGTCTCGTCGAGTGCGGCGACCTCGAGGGCCAGCGACTCTGGATCCGTCGTGCGGCGACGGGCGAATGCCTGTGGACCGCCGCGCATGAAGGCCATCCCCAACGCGAGCAGCATCGCCGCACCAATCGCCGTGACGACGAGCATCACGCGAAGCGACTGCGAACCCTGCTGCGCGCCTGGCATGGTCACATCAATGACCGCGGGTGCAGTGCTCCCTTCGGAGAGGAATCGTTTGAAGGGGCGTCCATCCACCTGCACCGGATCCACCTCGGCGAGCGCGGCACCCTTCGCGAAGCCATTGGGATCCTCGACGAGCACCTCCATTACGGGGACGTCGACCTCGAGATGCACCGACAGCGTCAACTGCGAGACGGGAATGTCATACGCGAACGAGAACTGCTTCAGCCCGGGTGCGATCGGGGCGTAGATACGCACCTTCCCTTCGTCCGCGCGAATCGCCTCGGGCGAGATGTCGCCCTGTCCGCCTGTCACCGTCGTGATTCCAGCGGGGAGCGGCACTTCGTAGACGGCCGAGCCATCGGCACCCGCGACACGCGTGACGGTGGAGTCATTGCTGAGTTCGTAGACCTCGACTACAGTGCGGACCCCCGTCGGGCTCGAGGAGTCCGGCGTGGTCACGATCAGATGCCGCGCGCGCACTGTGATGGGAACCGGACCGCTCGTAGTATCGAACACCGTGAGATCCGCCATCCCGCCACGCACGGCGCTTTCCCTCGTCGGCGGTGTGAAGTACGCCACGCCCCCGCGCGTTGTGCTCACGAAATACACCGCGTTCTCGTCACCGGTTGCGCGATAGCGGAACGCGAAGGAACCATCGGCGCGCAGCCGCATTGAATCGAGCGGCGCCGCGGCATCGGAGCCGACGCGATGCAGGATGGCCCATTCGCCGACGACGGGGAGCGAGCGGCCGCCAGCGACCGGACGTGTGACACGACCCTCGATTACTCTCGCGGTGTTGGGAGCGGTCTGCGCGGAGAGCGGTGCGGTGACGAACGGTGCGGTGACGAACGGTGCGGCGGCGAACGCGAAGCGCAAAGCGGCGCGTGCGCAGGACAACACGATCATGGGATGAATCGTCCGAAGTCCTCGGGACGTAGCCGCGTCAATCGACGCTGCAGTTCCTCAGGGGAAAGCTGGTCACCCTCGACCAGCGGGGCCGGCGGCACACCGGCATCATCTGCTTCGTCATCGAACAGCTGGTCGGCGACGAAGATCGGCGCGTCGAGCCGGACGGCAATGGCAATCGCATCAGAGGGGCGCGCATCCACCACCACGGGCGACCCCGCGCGCGTGAGATGCAACTCGCCATGGAAGGTGCCCTTCACAACGCGCACCACCTGCACGCGGCGCAGAAGCGCACCGAGTCCGGCGATGAGTGATGCGGCAAGGTCATGCGTCATCGGCCGGTCGTGCGGCACGCCGTTGACGTGCGCCGCGATTGCTTCGGCCTCAGGCTTCCCGATCCAAATGGGGAGCACGCGCTCCCCATCTTTCTCCTGCAACATCACGACATAGGCCTGCGAACTCGCCTCGACGCCGATGCGGGCGACCTTGACCTCAATCATTGCGGCCTCGTCGTCGGTGCGGCCGGCTCAGCCGGCGCGCACCGCGCGCTTGAGCTCAGCCACCTTGTTCGTCTGCTCCCACGTGAAGAGCGTCACGGACTTCCCGAAGCGCTTCGTCTTCTCCGGCGCACGACCAAAATGTCCGTAGGCGGCCGTGGGTCCGTAGATCGGCTTGCGGAGGTCGAGCGCCTCGATGATGCCCTTCGGCGTGAGGTCGAACACCTCGCCCACCGCACGGATGATGGCGCGTTCATCCACGGTCGCCGTGCCAAACGTGTCAACCATCACCGAGACGGGCTTGACCACGCCAATCGCGTACGCGACCTGGACCTCGACCTTCGAGGCGAGCTTCGCCGCCACAATGTTCTTCGCAACCCACCGGGCGGCGTACGCCGCCGAGCGATCGACCTTGGACGGATCCTTCCCCGAGAACGCGCCGCCGCCATGACGGCCCATGCCGCCGTACGTGTCGACAATGATCTTGCGGCCCGTGAGTCCGGCATCGCCATGCGGGCCGCCAATCACAAAGCGCCCCGTCGGGTTGATGTGGATCTTCATCTTCTTGCTGCGGAGCTCCGGCGGAATCACGGCCTCGATGATGTCGCGCTTCACGGCCTCGTGGATCGACTTGTTCTTGACCGAGTCGGCATGCTGCGTGGAGATGACGACCGTGTCGACCTCCACGGGGCGGCCATTTTCGTACACAACAGAAACCTGTGACTTGCTGTCCGGACGAAGCCACGGCAGCGTGCCGTCCTTCCGTCGATCGGCGAGCTGATGCACGAGCTTGTGGGCCAGCGTAATCGGGAGCGGCATCAACTCCGGCGTTTCATCGCACGCGAAGCCGAACATCATGCCCTGGTCACCGGCGCCGCCCGTGTCCACGCCCTGCGAGATGTCCTGCGACTGCTGCCCGAGCGCGTTGAGCACGGCACACGAGTACGCATCGAAGCCCATGCCGGCATCACGGTACCCAATCTGTTCGATTGTCTGGCGCACCACGCTGCGCAGATCCACCCACGCGTTGGTCGTCACTTCGCCGAAGATCGTCGCGAGGCCGGTCGTCACCATGGTCTCGCAGGCCACGCGCGAGCGTGGATCCTGCGCCAGCATGTGGTCGAGCACAGCATCGGAGATCTGGTCGGCGACCTTATCCGGATGTCCTTCGGAGACCGACTCGGAGGTGAACAGATGGCGATGCAGCATGGGAAGGATTGGGGCTGGAATAAAGAAAAACGGCCGGCGTCGGGCCGGCCGCGTGCATGACCTGCGTTGTGAAAGATACCGTGTTCATGCGAGGCCGAGCAACCCATCCAGCAGCTCTTCACCGAGCTCCAAGGCGAGTCCAGCGCGGAGGAGCTGCGCGGACTCCTTCGCCGTCCCGCACTGCAGGGCCGCCGCGGCCGCACGTTCGGCGCCGGCGCAGGTCACGCCACGCACAATCGCCTTGACCGCCGGCAGACTCACCGCCGCGACGCTCAGCTGGCGCACGCCGAGCCCGAGGAGCGCGTAGGCCATCAGTGGCTGCGAGGCCATCTCGCCACAGACGCTGACGTCCAGCTTGGCCGCGTTGCCGACCTCGACCGTGCGCGCAATCAGCCGTAGCACGGCCGGGTGCAACGGCGTGAACCGGCTGGCAAGCGAGGCGTTGCCACGGTCCACCGCGAGCGTGTACTGCACGAGATCGTTCGTGCCGATGCTCAGGAACGAAACGTCCTTGACGAACGTGTCCACGGCCACCGCTGCCGCTGGCGTCTCGATCATTACACCGAGCGGAACGTCCGTGCGGTGCGGCACCCCACGCGAGCTCAGCTCGGCCGCCGCTTCGTCGAGCAGGTAGCGCGCCTGTCGCACTTCCTCGACCGTGACGACGAGCGGGAGCATGATGCGAAGATCCCCGTGCATCGCCGCCCGCAGCAGCGCGCGGAGCTGCACCTTGAACAATTCCGGCTCGTCGAGGCACATCCGGATGGCGCGCCAGCCGAGGAATGGATTGGGTTCGTGGGGGAAGCCACCGATCGGGAGCTTGTCGCCCCCCACATCGTAGGTGCGAATCACTACTGGCAACTTCTCGAACGCGAGCAGCACGCGCTTGTACGCCTCATACTGTTCGTCCTCCGTGGGCATCGACGTGCGCCCGACGACCAAGAACTCCGTCCGCATGAGCCCCACGCCCTCGGCGCCAGCCGCCGCCGCCGTCCCCGCTTCATCAGGCAGATCCACGTTCGCTCGGAGCGTGATGTGCGTGCCGTCCTTGGTGAGCGCCTCGACACCAACGAGCGTGGCGAGCTCCGCTTGCGCTGCCGCTTCGCGCCGCGCGAGATCGGCGAACTGCGAGAGCGCGGCGGCCGTCGGCTTCACCACCAGCCGCCCGTTCGTGCCGTCGAGAATCACACGCTCCCCCGACGTGATGCGACTCGTCGCGTCAATCAGCCCCACGACCGCTGGGAGGCCGAGCGAGCGTGCGAGGATGGCTACGTGCGACGTGCGCGTGCCGGCATCCGTCGCGATGCCGGCGATCGCGCGGCGATCAAGTTGGATCGTGAGACTCGGAGTGAGGTCGTGCGTGACGACGATGGCGTTGTCGCCCGGCAAGAGATCGACTGGATCTTTGTCGGGGAGCTCAAGGAGGAGTGTCAGCAGACGAATATGGATGTCCACGAGATCGCCTTGGCGCTCGCGCATCATCGGATTCGTGCTCCGTGCGAAATGCTCGCGCCACTCAAGCATCACGAGATCAAAGGCCTTCTCGGGTGCCAAGTTCTGTCGCACGAGCGTCTCAATCTGCTCGCGCAACGACGCGTCCTCGAGGATCGATATCTGTACATCGAAAATCGCCGCTTCGGCCTCGCCAACCTTCTCAGCGGCGCGAGCCCGAATCGCACGGAGACGCTCAATGGCGCGGTCGACCGCTTGCGCGAGTCGGGCGAGTTCCGACGGCACCTCGTCGTCGCGAACGACACGCACCGGCACCTCGGGCACCTCCCAACGCAGGAGGTGCGCCGGCCCAACGACAATTCCAGGCGACGCGCCGATGCCCTGGAGTTCGGCGGGCACTACCGCTCTCCGAACTTGGACGCGACCAGCAGCGCGAGTGCGGCAATCGCCGCCTCCTCGTCGGGACCCTCGGCGGAGATGCGCACGACCGATCCACACTCGGCGGCCAGCATCATGACGCCCATGATGGACTTGCCGTTCACGTCCATGCCGTCCCGTCCAATCGTGATGTGCGAGGCGAATTTCGCCGCAGTCTTCACAATCTCCGCTGCCGGCCGGGCATGGATCCCGTTGGCATTCATTACCTCGACCTCGCGTTCGAGCATCAGCGCACCACGGAGAAGAGGACGAAGGCAGCAAGAGCAAAGATGGCGAGGCGCCATCCCTCATACTTGCCGTGCAACGCGGTCACCACGAGCGCGCCCACGGCTACCGCAGCGAGCACACCGCCCAACAACGCGCGTCCCGGCCCGATGATTCCCTGAGCCGCTACCGGGAGCGCGATTCCCGCCACGAGCGCCGTCGCTCGCGCCACGTGCGCTGGTCCCTGCCGGAGGACCGGGTTCCCCAGCGCGTGCGCGACGCGCAGACCATCGCGCCAGCCCGCGTGGAGCGCCCAGATTCGCAGCGCAATATGGCCGACGTTGTAAACTCCTAAGAAGATCATCACCACGCCAGCGGGGGTGGCGCCGAGTCCGAAGGCTAAGAGCCCGAGCGCCGAGCAGAGCGGGAGCCAGCCGGCCCAGATCAGGCGGTCGCCGACTGACCCCAGGGGGCCGGGCGCCGCCGTCCGGAATCGGTCGATCTGCGCCTCTGGGAGCCCCTCGAGTTCGGCACGGGCAAGCGCCCCGACCGCCACGGCGGCCAGATAGGGGTGGGCGTTAAAGTACCCACTATTGCGCACCATCGCCGTCCGGTACCGCTCTCCGGTAGGCCCACCCGGAAGTCGGCGCAGGGCCGGCTCCATAGCGAAGGCAATGCCGTTCCCGATCATGGTCTCGTACGTCCAGACGCCCTGAATCGCGAACAGTCGCAGGGCCATCGTCGCCTTGACGCTGAGCGGGAGGGTGAGGGGCTTGGACTCGGGAGTGTTCATCCGAGCCCCCCAGCCACAGCGAAGCCCACCGCGAGTCCGCCCAGCAGCCACCAGCGCGCGCCAGCGGTCATCCGCACCACCTTCCACACCGCGGCGAGCCCCACCGCGGATGCCACCGAGACAACGAACGCGCGTGCCAGGGTTGCGGGAAACGTGAAGGTCGCGAGGACGAGCGTACGAAGCGGCGAGAAGCAGGCGAGCGCCAACAGCGTCAGCACGAAGCCTCGCAGGAGATCCGCGGTCATCCCCGCGAGTTGGAGCCCGACGATTGCGCGCCCCGAGCCCTCGGCGAGCGCCGCGGCACGCCGATGCGCGACCCGCGCGAGGAACTTCCGCATCCAGACCATCGAGTTGCCACCGATGCTCGCCGTGATGAGCGCCGCGAGCACGGCGATGGTCATCGCCGCAGGAATGTTGTCGGGCGTCATGGCGAAGAGTGCGCCACCAACCACCGCCGCCGACCCCCACTCGGGATACCGTGAGGCACCGAACGGCAACGATTCGAGCGCGAAGAACTCCAGTGCGACGCCGATCGCCAGTCCGCGATCCGCGTGGCCAATCAATGCGCCGGCCGCAGTCGCGGCGACGATGGGCCGCGAGATCATGGCCTGCGGGAAGCTCACCACATCGAGTCCCATCACCGCACCGAGCACGGCGAGCGGAATCAACTGCAGGAGGTCCACGGCGAGGGCGTCGATCATCCGGTGCCATCCCCTGCGAGCACTTCCTCGAGCGCGATCGGATGTGCGTTCGGCACATCCTGCGCAATGACCCGTACGCCGGAGTCGGCAAGCGCCCGCAGCTGCCCTTCCTCATCCGGCGTGAGGAACACGTAGCGCAGTCGCGGCGTGCGACCCTGATGATGATGGATCCCGCCGAGTGTGACCGTGGAGATCCCCGGCACCTTGGCAACGAGCGCGGACATGGTGGCGATGTCGCCAGTGAGCAAGAGCCCCGCCCGCTCATCGGCGCGAAACGTCGGCATGCGCGCGGCGGCACTCTCGACGGACTCGAAATACAACTCCATCTCGGGGGGCACCCCCATGCGATAGAGCTCTTTCTCCCAGTCGGAGGCCACCACGGTCTCGTCGACGAGCACGACGAAACCCAAGCTACAGGGTTGGCCCCATCCCACCACGACTTGCCCGTGGATCAGCCGATCATCGATCCGGAAGTACTCAAGGGACACGCGGGGCCTCGAACAGCATCATCGCTTCTTTACCGCGGGCAAGCGATTCCTCCGCGTCGGCGCCGAGCGCGAAGGCCAACAAGGTTGGCAGCGTGACACCCGTGACGAGCGTAATCGCGGGCCCCACCTTCGCGATGCGCCGCACAGCCATCGTGCAACTGCCCGCGGGGAGATCCGTGAAGACCACAGAGGCCCCCGTCTGGGCGATCAGCGCGCGGACCTGATCCTCGATTGCCCCTGCCCCGAATCCCGTATTGCTGAGCCCGACGAACTGCGCGCCCAGCCCGGTGATCTGATCGACCGCCGAGATGAGGCCCGCGGCGAAGGTCCCGTGGCCAGCGACGATCGCGCGCGCGCTATTCGTCGTCATCCAAGAGATACCGCTGCACATCGGACTTCTGGCGCATGTGGCCCTTGAGGCGTTCGTTGAAGTTGTGCGCCGGATCGTCGCCGCTGTAGCGCTGGAGATGATTCATCGCGATGACCTCAGCCACCACGGTGATGTTTTTCCCCGGATTCAGCGGCACCGTGATGCGTCGGATATCCACGTCAATCACCTGCGTGAAATCCGTATCGAGTCCCGTCCGCTCTACGGGCATGCCTTCCTTCCATTCTTGCAACTGCACAATCACTTCGATGCGTTTCTGTTGCCGCACCGCGCGGATGCCGAAAATCGCGCGCACATCGATGAGGCCAACGCCGCGAATCTCCATGAAGTGTCGCTGGAGCGGATGCCCCGCGCCAATAAGAATATCGGCGCCCTTCCGACGCACGATGACGACGTCGTCCGCTACGAGGCGATGCCCGCGTTCCACGAGATCGAGCACGCATTCCGACTTCCCGATCCCACTCGCGCCGGTGAAGAGCAGCCCCACGCCGTACACATCCGCGAGTGAGCCGTGTAGCGTCGTCTGCGGCGCGAAGAAATCTTCGAGGAACGGGCCGAGCTTGTGATAAAAGTCCTGCGTCTTGAGCTGTGATCGGAGAATCGTGAGCCCCACCTTCCGCGCAGCCTCTTCCATCCCCACCGGCAGTTCCTGTCCCTTGGTAATCATCAGGCAAGGAATCGGATACGAGAAAAACGCCGCGAGGTTGTGCGCGCGCTCGGCGTCGGAGAGCGACTTGAGATAGCTCACCTCTGTCTCGCCGAGCACCTGCAGGCGCTGGTGCACGAAGCGCCCCGTGTAGCCCGAGAGCACGAGGCCAGGACCAGAGGCGTCATCCGTCGTGATGGCGCGCGTGAGCCCCTCAGGACTCCCGAGGAGATCCAACTGCAGTGAGTCCTTCAGCCGCTCGTAGAGCGCGCCGACCGTCAGAGTGGTCACGGGACGCGAAGGCTCAACGGGCCGCGCGAGCGGCGCGGCGGGCGTTGGCGTGCCCCGATTCCTTCTTCTCGCGATTGACCTGCGTCATGACCTTCTGCAGAGCGGCGGTGATCGCCGGGCCGTAGAAGCGCGCTTCGGCCTTCCCCATGATGTCGTGGTGCTTGGGGGCGCAGAGTGTGAAGGTGACGCGCTTGATCGCGCCGTCCTCCTCAAAGCGAATGATCGCCTCGACTGTGCGCGGAATGCGGTCCGCGGCGCGCTCAACCGCTTTCACGGCGCGCTTGCGCATGTGTTCTGAGACCGTCGCGTGGTGCGAGTGGATAACGATGTCCACGACCTACCTCCCTCGGTTGATCACCTCGAGCAGGTGCGCCTCGGTCTCGCGGGCGCAGCGCTCCCAGGTGAAAGATTCGGCGAAGGCTCGTGCCTTCACCCCCATCGATGCCACGAGCGCGGGATCGTTCGCGAGCCGCGCGAACGCCGCCGCCATTCCCTGCACATCTCCGTGCTTCACAAGGAAACCCGTCTCCCCGTCTCGCACCGACTCGCGAATTCCAGGCGAATCAGACGCCACCACCGGCGTCCCACACGCCTCGGCCTCCACATTCGTCAGGCCCCACCCTTCCTTGGGTGAAGCCAATGCCACCGCCCACGACCGCCGAAGCAACGCCAGCTTCTCCGCCTCGGTCACAAAGCCAAGAAAGCGCACGCGCTCACCGAGGGCAAGCGAAGCGACCAGTTCCTCCAGTGCCGCGCGATAGTCTCCGGCACCCGCAATCTCCAGCACCGCGTCCGCTCGGCCAAGCTTGGCGAAGGCTCGGATGACCAGATCCACGCCCTTGTACTTCTTGAGCCGTCCGAGGTAGGCAAAGGTCGGCCGCGTCGCGCGGAGCGAGGATTCGGGCGTGTAATACTCGCAACTGACTCCCGGTGGGATCACCTTCACCGAGTGGCGCGGGATGCCGCGCGCCGTCAGGTCATCGGCAGTGCTCTCACTGATGGCCTGGAATGGCACGCCGCGATACATCCACGCGAGCGGACGTTCGCTCATCCAGACCGCGGTCGCGAGAATCGGATTCAGCTCGTGGAAGGCCGCGCCACCAAAGAGATGTGGCACCACGGCCACCACATTCTTGGCGCCCCATCGCGTGGTGTAGAGCGGGACCTTATTGATGTCCTCGTAGAGCAGATCGAAGCCGCGTGCCTTCAGATGCTGTTCCCAATACGCTCGCACCACAAACGGGAAGCTCTGTCGCGTCCCGACACGATGAATCTCCACGCCATTGAGGGTGACTCTAGGCGGGCAACCGAGCCAACCTCCACAGAGCAGCACGACCTCGTGACCGAACTGCACCAAACGATCGAGGATCTCGTGCAGATGCGTCTCCGCCCCTCCACCAAGCGGGTTCTCGAGATCCTGCCAGTTAACCGCGACGACCTTCAAGTCAGCCGGCCCATACGGCGCGCGAGCGCATCGAGGACACCATTCACGAAGCGCGCACTCTGCCCAGAGCCGAAGCGCTCGGCGAGGCGCACGCACTCTTGGATGATCACGCGCGGCGGTGTTCCGCCTTGCGTGAGTTCGGCCGCGCCGAGGCGCAGCACGCAGCGCTCGATGTGCCCGAGGCGATCAAGACGCCAGTTCGTCGTCACTTCGGCGAGTTCGGCGTCCATGTTCGCTTGGTCGGCGACAATCAATTGGATGAGCGCGTGCGCGAAGGCGCGCTCTTCGGGCACAATCGCGAGGTCGTCCCACACGAGTTGTGCGACACGCGCCAAGGGCGTCTCGTTCCGACGCACATCCCAAGCGTACAACGCTTGGAGGGCGCGGGCGCGCCCTCGGGTCTCAACGCGCGCCATCGTCCTCTCCCTCGCTCATTTGATCGAGACGCCCGAAGAGATCCGACATCTCGAGTGCGGCGAGGGCCGCGTCCCATCCCTTATTCCCGTGCTCGCCACCAGCGCGCGCTTCGGCCTGTGCCATGTCATTCGTGGTGAGGAGCCCGAGGCCGATTGGCACACCGAACTCTCCCTGTAACAACGAGAGGCCGCGATTCGCCTCGCCGGCAACGAACTCGAAATGCGGCGTTTCGCCACGCACGACGGCGCCCACTGCAATCGCGCAGTCGTAGCGATCGGTCTGCAGTGCCTTCATGAGCGCGGGGGGTAGCTCCCACGCTCCTGGCACCCAGAGCACATCGATGTCGTCGAGCAGCGCGCCGTGCTTCAGGCAACACTCCAGCGCGCCGTCGACGAGTTTCTGCACGATATGCTCGTTGAATCGGCTCGCCACGATGACGATGCGCCGGCCAACGCCGGACGGGACTCCAATGAACTCGGCCATCAGATCGCTCTCAGGTGACCGAGCTTCGTCCGCTTGGTCTCGAGGTACTCGGCGTTCTCGCCATTGGACGGCGAGATGATGGGCACGCGCTCGCCGAGCTTGATGCCATACCCTTCGAGTCCCACGAGCTTCTTGGGATTGTTTGTAATTGGGCGAATCGACTTGAGTCCGAGGTCGAGGAGGATCTGCGCGCCGATGCCGTAGTTCCGGAGATCTGGGGCGAAGCCAAGCTTCTCGTTGGCTTCGACGGTGTCCGCGCCGGCATCCTGCAGTTCGTAGGCCTTGAGCTTGTTCAAGAGCCCGATGCCGCGGCCTTCTTGATCGAGATACACGATGACGCCCTTCCCCGCCTCAACTACGAGCCGCATCGCCTCGTGTAACTGCCACCGACAGTCGCAGCGAATCGAGTGGAACGTGTCGCCGGTGAGGCACTTGGAATGCATCCGCACCAACACGTCGTCGGTCCCGACGACGTCACCGTAGACGAGCGCCACGTGTTCGTGCGCATCGACATCATTGCGATAACCGACGACGCGGAACTCACCAAACTCGGTGGGCAGGCGCGCTTCCGCCGCGCGATGCACAAGGCGTTCGTTCTGCAGGCGGTACGCCACCAACTGTGCTACCGTAATGAAGGTGAGCCCGTGCGCTTGCGAGAACTTCTCGAGGTCGGGGCGCTTAGCGGTCGAGCCGTCCTCGGTGAGGATCTCGCAGATCACGCCGGCGGGCTGCAACTTCGCGAAGTGCATGAGATCCACCGCGGCCTCCGTGTGTCCGACACGTTGCAGCACGCCGCCCTCACGCGCCCGCAGCGGATGCACGTGGCCCGGACGCCGAAAGTCGGCGGGCACGCTGTTGGGGTTCGCCGTGAGCGCAATTGTCGTTGCCTGATCGCTCGCGCTAATGCCCGTCGTCACGCCGTGGTGCGGCGCCGCATCAATCGTCACCGTATACGCCGTGCGTAGCGCGTCGGTGTTCTCGGCGCCCATCATCGCCAGCCCGAGCTTCTGCACTCGCTCCGGTGAGAGGGCGACACAGATCATTCCCTTCGCCTGCATCAGGAAGTTCACCATCTGCGGCGTGATGAACTCCGCCGCGCCGATAAGGTCACCTTCGTTCTCGCGATCTTCGTCGTCCGCGACGACAATAAACTTGCCCGCCCGGAGGTCGTCGAGAGCCTGCTCAATAGTTCCGAACATGGTCACTTAGTCAGTAAGGGCGCCGCAAGGCGCTTGAGATGCTTGGCGAGGATATCCGCCTCAAGATGAACGACACGACCTGCCGCCAGGGTGCCCAACGTCGTATGGCGCATCGTGTGTTCGATGACGCTAATGCGGAGGAGCCGAGGCTCGGGGAGATCCACAACGGTGAGGCTCACGCCGTCCACGGCGATGCTCCCGCGGAGCACGAGGAGTTCGTCGATGTCGTCGGGGACGCGAATGTCGATGATCCACGCATCGTCGCGCATGCTCGTACCAACCACGGTGCCGACTCCATCCACGTGGCCTTGCACGATGTGGCCGCCGAGCCGCTCGCCGAGCGCCAGCGCACGTTCGAGGTTGAGCTTGGTGCCAATCGTCCACTCACCAATCGCGGTGAAGTCGAGGGTCGTGACGACCGCGCCGACCGTGAACGTTTCGGAGGCGACATCCCGCACCGTGAGGCAAGCCCCGTTGCACGCGATGCTCTCACCGAGGCGGAGATCGTCATACGGCGCCGCGATAACGAGCTCACGCCCCGCCTCCGTCGTGGAGACGGCGACGACTTCACCAACAGCTGTGATTAATCCAGTGAACATCGGCGCAGCGGGAGTGGAATCAGCGGGTCGTCGGGCGGTAGATGGTCATCTGGTCATCGCCGACCTGCCGGCGCTCCACGACCCCCCACTGCTCCGACCCCTCCGGTGGCGGGACCGCAGTCCCTGGCCGGAGGGCCCCGGCCCCAAGGAGGACCGGCGCCCTAAAGATAATCAGTCGGTCCACAAAACCGCCCCCCAAAAGCGCGTCTGCCACGGCCGCGCCCCCCTCCACAAAGAGGTGCCGCACCGCCCGCTCCCGCAGCCCCTGGAGGTGGGCGTCCAGCGAGAGGGCCGAGTGGACCTTCACTCCTGCACGCTCGAGGGCCTCGACGCGAGTCAGTCCCGGCTCACTCGCCAGCACTTCGACGGGAACTCTGCGCGCGGTGCGGACCAACTGGCTGCTGAGCAAGAGGCGCGCCGTTCGATCCAGCACCACGCGTCTCGGAGCGACACGAGGCCGCCGGCCGTGGCGCACGGTGAGCGCGGGATCGTCGGCCACAGCAGTCCCGATGCCAACCATCACGGCATCGGCATTGGCCCGCAACTTGTGCACGAGCCGGCGTGCGGAAGCGCCAGTGAGCCACTGCTGACTCCCGTCGCTCGGGGCCATCGCGCCATCAGTCGACAGGGCGAGCTTGAGCGTGACGAAGGGACGATCGTGGCGCACGTGCGTGAAGAGGAATGGCGCGTTGAGCTCAGCGGCCCGGGCCCCCTCCACGCCGACGTCCACCACGATGCCCGCCGCGCGGAGCTTCGCGATACCACCCGCCGCAATCCGATTGGGATCGGCGATGGCGACCACCACGCGCCGCACCCCCGCCGCGATGAGCGCGTCAGCACAGGGCGGCGTCATTCCGTGGTGGTTGCAGGGCTCGAGCGTGACGTAGACGTCCGCCCCGCGCGCCGCCTCACCGGCAATCCCGAGCGCCATCGCCTCGGCGTGCGGTGCGCCGAACTGCGCGTGCCACCCCTCGGCGGCGATGCGACCATCGCGAACGACGACGGCGCCGACCATAGGGTTCGGCGCCGTCTGGCCCCAACCGCGACGCGCTAGGAGCAACGCGCGTCGCATAAAGACCCCGTCTTTGGGGGCTCCGGCTGGGGACACGAGGTCTACTAGGTGAATCAGCGGCCGATGCGGATACCGAGGGAGCCGTACGTACGGGCCTGATCGGCAGGCGTCGAGAACTCGTTGTATGTGGTGATGTTGCCGCCGCTCACCTGACCCACTTCGCCGACGATCTTGAAGAGCCAGAAGTTGATGCCGAGCGAGCCGTACATCGTGGTGCGGTCTACGGTCTGCGCCGCGCTGAACGCCGCCGTCTGCGCGCCGTTGTCGACTGAGACATTCGCATTCGTGGAGAAGTCGTAGCTGTCGCCGCCGAAACCGGCGCCGAGCTGGAAGATCAGGAAGTTTTTCTGGGCCGAGACGCGCCACGACGTCGTCTTCACCGAGAAGTCGTTGATGGCGAACGTATCGCCCGTACCCGAACTCGCACCGAGGTCAATCGTCGGCAGGTCGCGCTTGAGAAACGAGAACGACACCCCAGGGATGAGTGCGGACTGCTCGAGCAAGCCAACGCGCGCACCGAGGCCAACGGCGATCGCGCCATCCTGCGGCGTGATCGTGAAGTCCCCTTCGCTAATCTCTGGCACGTAGGTCACGCCTCCGATGAGATCGATTCCGCCGATGCGCGTCACGCCGACATTGAAGCCCTTGGTCAGGCCGAGCGCGAAGTCCACGGTGGGGAGGCCGAGCGGCGTATCCGTTGTGGTGAGTGAGCGCTGCTGCGGCACACCGGCATTGACGTCGGTGAGCTCGGGGAGGCTCCCCATCACCGCGTTGGCGCGAAGCGCGATCGAGAAGTGCGGGAATCCGCCGAGGTTGGTGCCAATCCCAAGCGTGTGGCTACCACCTGTAAGGGAGGTGCCGAGCTGCGGGGCCATGTAGAGGAAGAAGTCGCGCCCCTGCGCGCAGGCGTCTCCGGCCAGCGCAGAACCGCTGTCGCATCCCTGCGCCTGGGCGGGGGAGGCGGACAGCGTACCGACAGCAAGCACTGTTGCAATGAGAAGGCGCATACGGTTGAACTCCAGTTCTAGACGAGGTGAACCCGACCGGTGCCCGGACGGGTGTGGCCGACGATCCAATTGTCGACGCCGGCCTGTGTAGCAAGGTCACGTATTTTGAGCGCCCCGGCTGTGTCGGTCATCACAATCATGCCGATACCCATGTTAAACGCTCGGTACATCTCGGCGCGATCGACCTTCCCGGCCTCCTCCAGTACCCGAAAGACAGAGGGGATTTCCCAACTTTTCATCTCTACCACCGCGTCGAGATGCGGCGGGAGGGCGCGATCGAGGTTTCCCGGGATCCCGCCCCCTGTGATATGCGCCATCGCGTGAATGTGCGCTAGCGCACCACTAAGTATCGGCAGATACGAGCGGTGCACCGCGAGCATGACATCTGCCACACTCTTCCCGCCCGACTCAGGATACACATCGTGCGGCGTAAGCTTCAGGCGCTCCGTCAGAATGTGACGCGCGAGCGAGTAGCCGTTGGTGTGCAGTCCGGTGCTACCGAGGCCGAGGAGGATGTCGCCGTCCCTCACCCCGGCAGTGGTGATCACCTGATCTTCTTCCACCGCCCCGACGATGAAGCCCGCGAGGTCGTAATCGGGGGGCGTGTAGATGCCTGGCATCTCGGCCGTCTCCCCCCCGACGAGCGACGCGCCATTCTCGCGGCATCCCGCGGCGACGCCCGCGACGATGGCTTCGACCACCGTCGGAATCAACTTCCCGAACGCGACGTAGTCCAAGAAGAAGAGCGGCTTCGCCCCCTGTACGAGGATGTCGTTCACGCAGTGGTTCACCAAGCAATGGCCAATCGTGTCGTGCCGATCGGCCTCGATGGCAATCTTGATCTTGGTGCCCACGCCGTCCGCGCTCGACACAAGGAGCGGCTTCTTCATCCCCTCGGGCACGCGAAACATTCCGCCAAATCCGCCGAACACGCCACGGGCGCCCGCCGTGAAGGTGCTTTCTACGTGCGCCTTGATGCGGTGCTTGGAGTTCTCCGCGGCATCGATATCGACGCCAGCACTCGCGTACGAGAGCTTCCCCGCGTTCGCTCCGCCCACGGCGTTCCCGTCGCTCACCGCGCTCACGCGTCGAGCGCCTTGTCGAAGGTGACCAACTGGTGGAACTCCGCCACGCGACGGTCGATGTCCGCACGCGTGATCTCGAGCAGCCGTGTGATGGAGAACCCTTCGACGACGAACGAACCCATCGCTGACCCGACAATCACCGCGCGACGCATATTCGCTTCGCTCAGGTCGCCTGTGCGCGCGAGCCAGCCCATAAAACCACCAGCGAACGAATCGCCAGCGCCCGTGGGATCGAACACGCTCTCGAGCGGGAAGGCCGGCGCGTGGAAGATGCTGTGCTTGGTGAACATAAAGGCGCCGTGCTCACCCTTCTTGATGAGAACGGTCTTCGGTCCACGCTCGAGAATCCACCGTGCAGCGTGCACAAGGTTGGCCTTCTCCGTGAGTTGGCGCGCCTCGCCGTCGTTGAGCGTGATGAGATCGACCTTACCCAGCAGTTCCAGGAGATCCGGGCGACGCGACTCGATCCAGAAATTCATCGTGTCGCAGGCGACGAGCTTGGGGCGCGCGACCTGACTCAGCACGTCGAGCTGCAAGCGCGGATCGATATTTGCTAGGAAGACGTACTCTGCGGACTTGAATTGCGTCGGGATTTTCGGCTTGAAGTGCGAGAACACCCCGAGGCGCGTCTCGAGCGTCTCCGCCGAGCTGAGATCGTGCCGATACCGACCCCGCCACCGGAAGGACTCGCCCTCCATGTGCTCGAGTCCGGCGAAGTCGACGCCGCGCGCCCTGAGGGGCTCAAGCTTCTCGACTGGATAGTCGGAGCCGACGACGCCGACCAATTGCACGGGCGTCTGATGCGACGCGGAGGCGGAGAAATAGTTGGCGGATCCGCCGAGGACCTCATCGGCCTTGCCGAAGGGGGTCTCGACGGAATCGAGGGCAACGGAACCGACGACGAGAACGCTCATGCTGGCATTAGCTCAAGTGAGGGGGCTACGGTTCACCACAGAGACGCAGAGACACAGAGGGCACAGCGCACTACAACTGCTTCACCACGAAGGCACGAAGGGTTCTGATGCGCGGAGGGGGATTGTTGCAGGGAGGACCCTTCGTGCCTTCGTGGTGAAACGCTCTTCCATATAAAACTACATCCGCTCGGGCGCCGCGATACCGAGCAGGCCAAGTCCATTCGCGAGCGTGATGCGGACTGCCTTGGCCAATGCGAGGCGCGCCTGCGTGATCTCGGGGGCGTCGCCGAGCACGTGATGCTTGTGGTACCAGGTGTGCACGAGGCGCGCTGTCTCGAGGAGCCAATTCGCCACGCGATGCGGCTCGAGCGCATCGGCGGCCGCCGCAACGAGCTCGGGCCAGTCGAGAAGTGCCTTCACCAGCTCACGCTCTTCGGGCGAGTCGAGCACCCCCCAGTTCACACCCTCGCCCGTGATCGCCGCGACATCGACGGCACCCACACGGAAAATGTTGCAGACGCGTGCGTGGGCCATCTGGATGTAGTAGACGGGATTCTCTTCGCTCTGTGAGCGGGCGAGATCGACGTCGAACACCAGTTGCGAATCGCCCTTCCGCATCAGAAAGAAGTAGCGCACCGCATCGCGCCCCACTTCGTCGATTAACTCGCGCACCGTGACATAACTACCGGCGCGCTTGGAAATCTTCACTTCTTCCCCGCTCCTCATCACCGTCACCATCTGGTGCAGCACGTACTCGGGATAGCCATGCGGGACGCCCATCCCGAGCGCCTGCAGGCCGGCGCGCACGCGGGCCGTGGTGCCGTGATGATCCGCGCCCTGCACGTTGATGGCGCGCGTGTAGCCGCGCTCGAACTTCGTCACATGGTAGGCGACATCGGGCACGAAGTACGTGAAGGTCCCATCACGCTTGCGCATGACGCGGTCCTTGTCGTCGCCGTAGTCGGTCGTACGCAGATAGAGCGCGCCATCGTCCTCGAAGGTGTGCCCGTTGGCCTGCAGCGCCGCGACCGTCTTGTTCACGAAGCCGTCAGTATACAGCGAGCTCTCGAGGTAGTAGACATCGAACTTGACGCCGAAGGCGCGCAGATCGAGATCCTGTTCCTTGCGGAGTTCACGGACTGCGACCTTCTGCACCTGATCGTAGAGCTCGCCGTTGGCGTCCTGAGGAAATTCCGCCGCGTAGCGCTCGGCGATTTCGGCGATGTACTGGCCGTGGTAGCCGCCCTCGGGAATCTCCAGCGGCATGCCCGCGCGCTCGCGCAGCCGTGCCTGCACCGACTTCGCAAGGTTCGCGATCTGCACGCCGGCATCGTTGTAATAGAACTCACGCGTAACCTGCCACTGCTGCGAGGCGAGGAGCGCCGCGATTGAGTCACCAAGAGCGGCCTGACGCCCGTGACCGACGTGCAGTGGGCCCGTGGGATTCGCCGAGACGAACTCTACGTTCGCGCTCTTTCCCTGCCCCGCGCTCCCGTGTCCCCACGTGCCACCGGCAGCGAGTACGCGCACGAGTCCCGCGGCGAGATCACCACTGTCGAGGCGAAAGTTGATGAAGCCAGGGCCGGCCACTTCGATGGCCGAGACCCCGGCGGCCGCACGGTCGAGGGACGCTGCGAGCGCGTCGGCGATCTCCCGCGGCTTTTTGCCCAGGGGCTTCGCCAGCGTCATCGCGAGGTTGGTCGCCCAGTCGCCATGCGCCGGATCGCGCGGGCGCTCAAGGACGACCTTCACATCCGCGGGAGCTCCGAGCGCGACCGCGGCGTGCACCAGCGCGCTACGCAACGCGTCGAGCCCGCTCACTTGTCGGATCCGGACTTCGGGGTGCTTGCCGTGCTCTTGCTGCTCGGCGTGCTCTTGCTGCCGGGCGTG
>JAYTDH010000041.1:0-3527 GCA_043736095.1 Gemmatimonas sp. | reverse complement strand
CGCACGTACCAGCGATTCCGTCGGAACCGCCACGCGACCACAATCAGTGCGCGGGCGAGCGACGGGCTGAGTAGCGCGCGCGGCGTGAGGCGGAGGGCGAGCGCGAACACACTCATCGCGGCGCCGCGGTTGGACGCGCGGGGAGAATGCGGTCGAGTACCAGCCCGAACCGCACTCCCTCGACAAACTCCGAGCCACCGCTCGCAAAGGTCGCGCGATCGGCGATATAGGTGATCTGTAGCGCGGTCGGCGTGTTGGGGATGCGGAGCAGGAGTCCCGCCTCCCCGCCGAGCGCACCAGTGCCGCCACCCTGCACGTTGGCACTCGCGCTCACCGCGTACCAGAGATCCACGCGCACCTGTGCGATGCCATTGATCAACTCGCCCTCGCTGCGGCTGTGCAGCTCCATCCGCGCCCAGCGTGAGGTCCCCGAGGGTGTGACGAACGCACGGAGATGCGGTCCCGCGCCGAGCGCGAGCCAGGGCGTGATCCCGAACCGTGCGATAACGCGCGCATCCACGAAATCCTCGGCGTCCGTTCCCGTGACGCCGCTCGGATTCAATGTGCCTTCTACGTATCGCCCTTCGACCTGCACACGCTTGAACGACGCGGTGGCCTTGGCGCCGAGCACGAAGCCATCGAGGAGTTGGGCCGTCGCGACATCGCGTGCGACGCGCAGGGTGGTTGCGTCGACGCCGATCGCGAGCGGGGAGTATCGTTGTGCCGAGAGATCCGTGGGAAGCACGAGGGTGCAGACGAGTGTGCCGAGTACTGCGCCCAGCGCTGCGCCGATTGATACGCCGATTGATACGCCGATTGATGCGCCGATTGATGCGCGGCTGCGAACGTCGAGGTTCCTCACAAGTCGCATCATCGGATTTCGACCGTCACGGCGCGCTCGGCGCGCACCTTGAGTCGCACGGTTGCGAGTCGCGCGCGGTTCTCGGCTTTGATGCGTTCGAACTCCGTTGCCCATTCGGCGCGGCGCGCATTGTTCCACGCGATGTTCTCAGGCACCGGGCGTGGGCGCGTTGCCGTTGCGAGTCCGATCATGCCCGCGACACCGATTCCCGCGGCAACGCCGTAGCGGAGCGACGAGGGGGTAGTCGCACCGGCGAGCGTTGGGAGCAGTACGACCGTCGCGGCGCCGACGAGTCCGGTGATTACCTGTCGCGTGCCATTCGCCTTTACGACGGTCTCCGGACGGAGCTGTCGGGAGGTGAGAATGTCGGGCCACGGAAGCGTGTCGACCGGCACGTGCGCCACCTCGAGCGGGATCTGCACTTCGCGCTCGCTGTTGCCACTGGGCCCACGTGAGGCGATGCGCAGGAGATAGCGTCCCGGCCGCCCGGCCGCACCGCTCGCCTCGCGACCATCCCACGAGACGAGCAGCGAATCGCCGATCACGCCTTCGTAGAGGATTCGCTCGGGAGCGCCGAGCGACGTGGTCACGCGCACGCGGATGTCGTGCAGCGAGGAGGCGAAGATCTTGATTGGCAGGCGATCGGTGGGGATCACCAATTCGGAATTGGTCGCGACGTTGGCGCTCGTGGCGCGCACACCGATACGCGTCTCCTGGAAGAGCGCGACGACTTCTGGTGGGAAGATCAGATCGCTCGGCCGATACCGCGGGTCGAGGATGAGCAGCGCACGAATTGCTTCGATGGCGGCGGGGCGCGCACTGCGGAAGTTCTCGGTGGCGCCGAGGTACATGAGGGCGCGTGCGCGATCGACATCGGGGAGACGCTGCGCGCCGACGAGTGCGAGCGCGGCGCGCAGGCGCGTGGCTGCGATGTCGTAATCGAGATCGTTGTAGGAGGAGAGTGCGGTGGCGAGTGGATCTGTGGCCTGGGCGCGCAGCGTGAGCGCCGGAGCGATGAGGAGCAGGATCAGTGAGCAGCGTTGGATCCAACCATTCAGCCAACCACTGGGTCGACCATTCAGCGCGACGCGCCAGCGACTCACGGGGCGATGGGTGTGAGGACGATGTCCGTAATGCGCAGCGTCTCACCGACCTTGATCTGCACGGATCGCGTGACGGTCTCGAAGCCTTGACGCGAGACGCGCAGAGTGTGCGCGCCGGCGGGGAGTTCGATGTTGGCGCGCGGTGTGTTGCCAATCAGCCGGTCATCGACGAAGACCTGGCCCCAGGGCGACGCGTTGACCGTGAGCTTTCCGACGGCGCCGTCTGCAGCAGGCGTGGGAGTTGCGGACGCGCGCGGAATGCTCGACGGCGCGACGGGCGGACGCGCTGCTGGTTGCGATGCTGGCGACTGTGGCGTTGCCCGCTGCGACGTTGGCGACTGCGGAGCTGAGGGCGTGGGCGTCCGTCGCGCTGCGGGCGGAGCGACTTGTCGTATGGACGATGGCGCGGGATCGACTGGTGCCGCGACATCGCCCGTCACACGGACCGCGCTCGGCGAGGGTTGCGACTTCGATCCACTGGGCAGCATCGCCGGCATGGGCGACGATGCGACCGATTGCGGGGCACGCGCTTCTTGGAACTTCCGCACGACGAATGGCGAGGCGAGTGCGAGCGCGACGCCGATCGCAATGCCGATGATCAGCTTGACGGGCTTGGTCTTGGAGCGGACGGCAGCTTCTGGCGGCTCCCAATCGTGAATGAGCAGCGCCTCGGTGGACATGCGTCCAGACGGGCGATGCTCGGCGACCGGCGCGGCGGGCGCGTTCTGTTCGAGTGCGAAGAGGAAGTCCGTGCAGTTGGCGAAGCGGCGGGCGGGCTGCGCATCGAGCGCGCGGGCGATTGCCTGCGACATCGCGAGTGGGACTTCGGGGCGGAAGCGCGCGACCTTCTCGCCAGGCTCGAGGGGCGGCTCACCGGCGACGCACTCGAAGATGACGGCAGCGAGTGCGGCCTGATCGCCGGCCGGCGTGCGTTCGGCGCTAGTGGATGCGAATGCGGGCTCGACGAGTCGCACCCAGCCCTGCGCATCGACGAGCACGTTCTCGGGCTTCACCGCGCCGTGAACGATGCCGCGGCGGTGCAGGTACTCGAGGGCGCTGACGAGTTGCGTGGCGACACGGCGCGCCGCGCGCGCATCGAGGCGCTGTTGGTCGCGCAGTTGCGCGCGCAACGAGTTGGCGCCGTGATCCTGCATGGCGAACCAGAGCAGGGAATCGGTCGCGCCGAAGCGGAGGACGGGAATGAGGTGCGGGTGATCGAGATGCGAGTGTGCGTCCATCGTGGAGCGGAAGCGAACTTCGGCATCGGGATCGTCGGCGCGACGCTGTACAGCCTTGAGGACGACGTTGCGGCCGCCATTCTTCTCCGCGGCGCGCAGCACGATGGAGCCTTCGCGCCGCCCGATGACCTCTCCGATGGTGAACTCGTGCGCGAGCTGGCGGGCGACAAGGTCGGCGAGCACATCTTGCCGTGCGACGGCCACAGCGGCGTCAAGCCGGAACCCGCAGACTTCGCAGGTACCGGTATCACGGGAGATGGCGTCGACAGCGCAACGCGGGCAGGTCATGCGCGAGGTTTCGGGGAGGGTCATTCGGGGCGGGCT
>JAYTDH010000040.1:0-1655 GCA_043736095.1 Gemmatimonas sp. | reverse complement strand
CACCGCGATCTCGGTCGTGCCGCCGCCGATGTCGATCACCATGTTGCCGGTCGGCGTCTCCACCGGGAGACCCACGCCGATCGCCGCGGCCATCGGCTCCGCGACCATGAAGACGTCCTTCGCGCCCGCGCCGAGCGCCGAGTCACGCACGGCGCGCTTCTCCACTTCGGTGATCCCCGACGGCACGCAGACGATCACGCGCGGCTTCATCGGGAAGAATCCCTTGCGGATCACGAGATCGAGAAAGCGCCGCAGCATCTTCTCGGTCACATCGAAGTCGGCGATCACGCCGTCCTTCATGGGGCGCACCGCGATCACACCGTCAGGCGTGCGGCCGAGCATGCGTTTGGCTTCGAGTCCCACGCCCTTGATCTGTCGCGTCTCACGATCGATCGCGACGACTGACGGCTCATTGAGGACGATGCCTTCGCCCTTCACGTAGATGAGCGTGTTCGCCGTTCCGAGATCCACAGCGATCGCGCTTGCTGGGAGGAAACCACCATTCTTGAAGAACGGCCAACGCATCGTGTATTAGGACTCGCTCGTCTGGGACGGATAGACGGCTGAGGACGCTGAGGCGCAACAGGGGACGAGGGGAAGTTAGTCCCCCGTCACCACATGGGACAAGCTGTTGTCAGTCTTTGGGTTTGCGCGCGGCAGCGGCCGAGTCGGGCACGAAGTCGAAGGGCAGCTGCACCACCTGCGAGACCCGTAGCCCGGCACGCACCGCAGGCACGAATCCCGCCAGCTCGAGCGCGCGCCGTACCGGATCGCCGAGCAGGCGATGGGTGGTAGAGATGACGCTGAACGTGTCCATGCGGACCCGTCCGTCGGCGTCGACCACGAACTCGACCTCCACTCGGCCTGGTAGCCGGGCCGCGTACAGCGAGTCAGGGTAGACGGGACGACCGGAGAGGTCCTCGGTGGGCCGAACCGGCACGTCGACACTCCCTGCGGTGAGTACTTCCCCGCGCTCGATCAGACTCGCCACGAGGAGCGCCGGCGTCGGCGCTCCCTTCTTCCGGCGCGGGGGACCGGCTGTCCCCTGCCGAGTCCACAACACGACGGCGCCACCGGAGGTGGACATTGACCGGCTGCCGCCGAACTGCACCGGTACCGTCGCCGCTCCGCTGTAGATCTCGATACCCGCGAACGACCGCGGGTCGAAGTTGTCGAGGTCCACGTCGCCCGCTCCCATGGGCGTACCATCGAGCCAGACGAGTGGAGCGATCGACGCACCGCGGATCCGGAACTGTTGGACTCCCCCTCGGCGCTGCTCAACTCGCATTCCCGGGAGGCCGCGAAGCAGATCCGACATGCGAGCCGGATTGCGCCGCGCGATCCCTTCCTGCGTGAAGAACCGGCCATTGCCCCGCTCCATGCGCTCGTAAAAACCGGCGATCGGCCCGCGCAGGTCCCGGCGCCCGTTCACGAGCACCGCGTCCAACTGGAGTGCGATCCGACGGAGCACGGGGTCCGCCGCGGTGGACCCCGTGGATGGGACATCCACGCTCAGCGTCTCAGGCCTGAAGCCGATCCGGCGCGCGACGAGTAGTGTGCGCCCGACACCAGCACCGGCCAAGGCGTACGCGCCGCGCTCGTCGCTCTCGCTCTCCACATCGCGCCCGATCGCCGCGATGCGCGCGCCGGCGAGC
>JAYTDH010000039.1:0-4069 GCA_043736095.1 Gemmatimonas sp. | reverse complement strand
GCGAGGATGGTGCTCCAGGGCGTGCGATCCGCGCCAGCCGCGCCGACGGCGCCGACGGCGCGCTCCGCCATCAGGTCGCACGACTGCCACCACTCGGCCCAAAACGCGGGGGCCTCCCGCACCGACCACGCGTGCCACGCCGCGTAGGGCGCGTCCGCCGCGGGGGCGTCCGTCTGCCTCCCTGCCACGTCCGCGAAAAAACGCGCCATCGCCGTGGCGCGGGCGGTCGCCGGGTCCGGAGACCAGAGGGGCGTGCTGTCAAGTCCGCTCATCGAGGGGGGAATGTAGCCGCGCGGCCGCTCGTGCTCTATGCTTGGTGGGTGACTGATCGCCGCATTCTCCTCGCCGACGCCGACGCCTTCTTCGTGGCGGTCGCGCGTATGGCCGATCCGGAGGGCGCGGGGCGAGCCCCGCTACTCATCGTCGGCGGGCGGCCAGGTGGCCGTGGCGTCGTCTGTTCGGCCTCGTACGAAACACGGGCGTTCGGCGTGCGCTCGGCGATGCCCATCGCGCAGGCGCTGCGGCTCTGCCCCGACGCGATGTGTGTCCCGGTGCCGCGCGGTGCCTGCAGCGCGACCTCCAAGGCGATTGCCGCGGTGCTCGGTCGCTTTACTCCGGTCGTCGAGGGCGCGAGCATCGACGAGTGGTATCTCGACCTCAGTGGCACGGAGGCGCTCCACCACAACGAGACGCTCGAGGAGACCGCGATCCGCATTCGCACCACAGTGCATCGCGAGACCGGCATGTGGCTCTCGCTCGGCGGTGGCACCTCCAAGCTGATTGCCAAACTCGCCGCCGAGCGCGCGAAACCACGCTTGGGCACCGACGCCACGGGCGTGCGGATCATCGCGGGAGGCACCGAAGCGGATTTCATGCGCACACTCGCGCTCGCCGAAATCTCCGGCATCGGGCCCAAGTTGCAGGCGAAGCTCGCGACGCTCGGTCTCGTGCGCGTCGACGACGTCCTGCCGCACGACCGCGCGACGCTCACACGCTGGTTGGGTCGTCGCCCGGCGGAGTGGCTGTGGGCGCGCGCGCGTGGCATCCACACGGCACCGGTTGAATCGCGCGGCGCGGCGCGGCAGATCAGCCGCGAGAGCACCTTTTCACGCGATGTCTCCGACGACACGCAACTCACCGCGCATCTCCGTGCGCTCGGCGCGAAAGCCGCCGCCGACTTGCGCAGCGAGCGACTCGGCGCGCGCACGGTGACGGTGAAGATCCGCGATGCCGATTTCACCACGCGGCTCGCGAGCCGCACCGTCCCTGAGGCACTCGAAAGCGATCGAGCGATCGGCGATATCGCCGTCGGCCTGTTGCAGAAGTTGCGCATCGCGCGCCGGCATCCCGCGCGGCTCGTCGGTATCGCGCTCGGCGGGCTTGGTCCGGCGCGCGATGCGGAGCAGCTCGGGCTCTTCGGCGGCGCCGCGCCGCAGGTGGAGCGCGCCGAGGATCGGGCGCTCTCGCGGGCGGTGGACCGCGTCCGGGAACGCTTCGGCGACGGAGCGATCCGCACCGCGTCAACCCCGGGGTCAACACCCGCGCCGCGAGCGCCGTAGCTATCGGTTCTGTCCTGCGGCCCGCACGCATCGCTGTATTCGCTCGGCGCTCCGCGCACGCGAAATCCTTGGTCATTCGTTGGTCACTCCCCCGCCGTCACCCACAACCCACAGAAGCATGCGATTCACACGACCGATTCTTCTCTCGGCTGGCCTCGCCTTCGCCGTCGCGTCCTGCGCGCCGGCTGCCGCGACGACCACGCCGAGTCCTGCCGCTGGCCCGACTCGGGGCGCCGCGACGACTACACCAAATGGCACGCCTCCGGCAGCTGGACAGGCTGGAGCGGGCGGACAGGGTGGCGCCGGTGGCGCGGGGGCCGCGCAGGACCCGCAGCCGCGCCCGTACGCGCAGGTGATCCGCGGTGAAGTGAAGACGAAGGAAGGGCTCTTCAAGACGCACATGATTGGGGCGACTCGCCTGTACTTCGAGATTCCCGCGGCGCAGCTGGGCAAGGACATGCTTCTTGTCGCGCGCGTGGCGCGGAATGCCACGTCCGATGGGCTTGGTGGCGACGAACTGAACGATGAAGTCGTGCGCTGGGAGCGTCGCGGCAATCGCGTCCTGCTCCGTCGCGTCGGCTTCAGCATCATCGCCGATCCCAACACGCCACTGCGCGAGGCAGTGGAGCGTTCCAACTACGATGTGATCCTCGCCGCCTTCAATGTCGAAGCGTTCGGCCCCGACTCGGCCGCCGTGATCGAAGTCACGCGCCTCTACACCGCGCCGCCGAATGAGATCAGCATCCTGCAGCAGACGCGCGGCGCGCTCGATGCCACGCGCTCGTTCCTCGAGTCGGTCGCGACGTACCCGACGAATATCGAAGTCGAGGCGACGCTGACCGTCAATGCACAGCCGCAGGCGCAGTCGTTCTTCCCCGGCCTGCCGCCGCAGCAGCCAGCGCCCGGCACGCCGACGAGCTCGAAGTCGTTCGTCGTGCATTGGTCGATGGTGAAGCTCCCAGATTCGCCGATGCGTCCGCGCCTCCGCGACTCTCGCGTCGGCTACTTCCACACGAATCGCGTGGACTTCAGCCGCCCCGAGCAGCGCGCGCAGAGCCGCTCGTACATCTCGCGCTGGCGCTTGGAGAAAAAGGATCCGAACGCCGCGGTCTCAGAGCCCGTGCGTCCAATCACGTACTATGTCGATCCGGCTACCCCTGCGTGGCTCGTGCCGTGGGTGAAGCGTGGCATCGAGGAATGGCAGCCGGCGTTCGAGTCCGCTGGCTTCCTTCGTGGCATCGTCGCCGCCGACGCACCGAGCAAGGAGCAGGATCCTGATTGGTCGCCGGATGACGCGCGCAATTCGGTGGTGCGCTGGCTCGCGTCGACTACAGAGAACGCGGTTGGTCCGAGCATCGTGGACCCGCGCTCGGGTGAGATCATCGAAGCCGATGTGATGATGTTCCACAACATCATGAACCTGCAGACGTGGTGGTATTGGACGCAGGTCGGGCATCTTGATCCGCGTGCCGCGCGTCTGCCGCTTCCCGACTCGCTGCAGGGTCGGCTGGTGCAGTTCGTCGTGGCGCACGAGGTCGGTCACACGCTTGGCCTGCCGCACAATCAGGTCGCGTCGTCGATGTACCCGGCCGACTCGGTGCGCTCGCGCACGTGGGTCGCGCGCATGGGCCACTCGCCGACCATCATGGACTACGCGCGTTTCAACTACGTCGCGCAGCCCGAGGATAATCTTCCGCTCAGCTCGTTGATTCCGTCGGTCGGACCCTACGACCACTTCGCCATCACGTGGGGCTACAGTGTGATCCCCGGGACCACCGGCCCCGACGATGAGCGTCGCGCGCTCGACGCGCTCGCGCGTCAGCAGGACACGGTGCCCTGGTTCCGCTATGGCGTCGGCGACGACTTCGGTGCGATTCCGTACACGGCGTACAGCGAGGCCGTCGGCGACCAAGATGCCATCAAGAGCTCGACGCTCGGCATCCGGAATCTCCAGCGCCTCATGCCGACGCTCCTTGCAGCCACGACGCAGGAGTTGGAGGACATCGCCTTCACCAAGGAAGGCTACGGCCGACTCTTCGGGCAGTTCACAAACGAAGTGCGCCACGTAGCCGCGATTGTCGGCGGCGTGGACGGCCAGGAGAAGTACGGCTCGCAGCCCGGCCCGCGCTTCACGCCATTCCCGCGTGAGCGTCAGCGCGCGGCGGTGCAGTTTGTGCAGGAACAACTCTTCAAGACGCCGACCTGGATGCTTGATCCCGCCCTGCTGCGTCGCCTCGAGCCGGAAGGCTCAGTGGCCCGCATCAATACAACACAGCGTGGAATGCTCGGCTACATGATGGATGACAATCGCATGGCGCGCCTCGTCGAGTACGAGGCCGTGCCGGGCACGGTCCGTCCCTACCCGCTCTCGGAGTTCCTCGCCGATATGCGCTCAGGGATCTGGAGCGAACTGTCCGCTGGCTCGGTGCGCGTCGACGCGTATCGTCGTGGCTTGCAGCGCATCTACTTGGAGGCGGTCGCGACCAAGCTCAGCGCCACCGCAACGGGGG
>JAYTDH010000038.1:0-23838 GCA_043736095.1 Gemmatimonas sp. | reverse complement strand
GTGGAGCAAGCGGCGCGCGCGGTGCCGATGGATGCGTTGAATTCTAACGGCATGCACGGCGCCAATGGTGCGACCGCCAGCGCACGCCCCTTCCCTGCTGCGCGATTGCTCGAGACCCCCGAGCAAATCGCCATCACCACCGATCGTCACGGCACACCAATGCAAATGCATTGGCGCGGCCGTCGCATTCTCCTGCAGCGCGCCGATGGCCCCGAGCGACTCTCCGGCGAGTGGTGGCACGCTGCCCCCTTCGCGCGCGACTACTGGCGTTGCGAGAGCGATGAACTCGGCCAGGATCTCCTGCTGTATCGCGATGCCGGCGGCTGGCGCCTGCAAGGATGGTACGACTGAGCGGCTACGCCGAACTCCATTGCCACTCGACCTTCTCGCTACTCGATGGCGCCTCCGATCCCGAACGATTGGTGGAGCGCGCCCTCGCGCTCGAGCTGAAGGCGCTCGCCCTCACCGATCACGATGACGTCGGTGGTGCGGTGCGTTTTGCGACAGCCACACGCGAAGCGGGACTCGCTGGGCTACACGGCGCGGAGCTCACGGTAGATGTGCCGTTGCCCGCAGGATTGGAGCGCGGCAACGCGATGATCCCCGGCCGCGTGGTGGGCGAGGATGGCGTGCCGCGCCTGCGCACGCATCTCTTGCTGCTCATAGAATCACGCGAGGGCTGGGGAAATCTCTGCACGCTGATCACGCGCGCGCGATTAGATCATCCGCGCGGACAACCGCGCGTCACGCTCGACCAACTCGCCGGACACACCGCCGGACTCTACGCCCTCACCGGATGTCCGCGTGGATGGATCCCGCAACTTCTCGCGCTCGGCACCGGTGGGGTGAGCCCAGACGGCGTGCGTGCGCACGCCGCACTCAGTGTGGCCGACAGCGACCGACTCGCGCACACCGCGGCAGGGCAACTCGCCGAGTTGTTCGAGCGGCGTGTGGCGATCGAGTGCTGGGATCATGCGCTGCCGGAGGAGCGCGCACTCGTCGCGCGATTGATTCCGCTCGCCGCGCAGCACAATCTCCCCTGGGTTATCACCAACAACGTCCATTACGCGTTGCCGAGTGGACGCTTGGGGCACGATGTGTTGAGCGCGTTGCGACATGGCGCGACGCTCGATGAAATGGGCACGAAGCTCCGCCCGAATGGTGAGTGGCATCTCAAGGGATACGCCCAACTCGCGCGGCGGTGGAGTGGGCGCGAGGAAGGACTCGCGGCAACGTTGATGGTCGCCGAGCGCTGTGCCTTCCGGCTCGATATGCTGAAGCCGAAGTTGCCGCACTTTCCGTTGCCGCCCGGCGTGAGTGAAGACGAATACCTCGAGCGCTTGGTGGAAGATGGCGCACAGGAACGCTGGGGATGGCGTCGCACGGCGCGTCACGACAAGCAGCTCGCGCACGAGCTGGCGTTGATCGCCAAGCTCGGCCTCTCGGGCTACTTCTTGATTGTGTGGGACATCGTGCGCTTCGCACGGCGCGAGGGGATTCTCTGCCAGGGGCGCGGGTCGGCGGCGAACAGCGCCGTCTGTTATTGCCTCGGCATCACGGCGGTGGATCCAATCAAGCTGGAGTTGTTGTTCGAGCGCTTCTTGAGCGAGGAGCGCGCCGAGGCGCCGGATATTGATATTGATTTTGCGCACCGTGAGCGGGAGCGGGTGCTGCAGTACGTGTACACGCGCTACGGGCGCGAGCACGCAGCGATGGTGTGCGAGCACATCACGTGGCGCGGGCGCAGCGCCGTGCGGGATGCGGCGCGTGTGCTGGGATTTTCGCCGGAGCAGGCGGGGGCGCTGGCCGCGTTCAGCGATCGCTTCAGCGCGAAGAGCACGGCGGCGGCGCTGCGGGTAAGGCGAGGAGCGAGGAACGAGGGGGAGGAGCGAGGAGATGAGGGGGAGGAACTGAGGGGAGAGAGGGAGGAGAGTCTGGCCGATCCTTTTGCTCCGGAGCGTGCGGATGCGATGGGGCCGGCGAACTACAGCAAGCGCGCGCTGCGGGAGGCGCCACCGGTGCGTCCCGCGACGCTCGTGGATGCCGTCGCGAGCGACTTGGTGGTGGGCACGCACGCGAGCACGCTGATCAAGCGGGCCCGCGAGGAACATCGCAAGGTGCGCGCGATCCGCAGCGGCGCACCCGAGAGCATCCGCCGAGAGGATGCCGGTGGAGGGAAGGACGTGGGGTCTCCCGAAGCGAAGCGGCCGCAGGACCGCGCAGCGGTCCGAGAGCTTCGCGCAGGGAGACCCCACGGCCGCCCCGACGCGCACGAATCCCAATCGCTGCTCCAACGCGCCAACATGGATCCAAACGATCCGCGCACAAGCAAACTCGCCGACATCGTCGAGCAGCTCGACGCCGCCCCGCGCCACCGCGGCATTCACGTCGGCGGCTTCGTTCTCACCGAGGAGCCGCTCAGAACCGTCGTCCCCATCGAGCCCGCAAGCATGGAGGAGCGCACCGTCATTCAGTGGGAGAAAGACGACCTCGATCCCGTCGGCCTCGTGAAGATCGATCTCCTCGGACTCGGCATGCTCACCGTGCTCCAAGACTGCCTCGCGTACGTGCGCCGTACGCGCGGCGTGACCATCGACTTAGGTCAACTCGATTGCGCCGACCAAGCCGTCTACGACGATCTCTGCAAGGCCGACACCGTCGGCGTATTCCAAGTGGAGAGCCGCGCGCAGATGAACACCCTGCCGCGCCTCAAGCCGCGCTGCTTCTATGATCTCGTCGTGGAAGTCGCGCTGATTCGCCCCGGCCCCATTCAGGGCGACATGGTGCATCCATATTTGCGACGGAAGGCGGGGCTTGAGGAGGTCACGTATCCGCATCCCTCGCTCGAACCAATCCTCAAGCGCACGCTCGGCGTCCCGCTCTTTCAAGAGCAAGGGATGCAGGTCGCGATCGCCGCGGCGGGCTTCACACCCGGCGAAGCGGATCTCCTGCGCAAGGCGATGGGGCACAAACGCAGCCGCGAGCGGATGGCCGACATCTGCCAGAAGATGCTCACAGGGATGGAAGCGAATGGCATTCCGCCAGATGTCGCGCAGCGAATCTACAACCAGATCAATGCTTTTGCGGACTATGGATTCCCCGAGAGTCACGCCGCGAGCTTCGCGCTGATTGTGTATGCGAGTGCGTATCTGCGGCATTACTACGCGCCTGAGTTTCTCTGTGCCATGCTCAATGCGCAGCCGATGGGGTTCTATGCGCCGGGAACACTCATTGAAGATGCGAAGCGGCACGGCGTGCAGGTGCGGCCAGTGGATATCACACGCAGTACGTGGAATCACACGCTGGAGCCCGGGAGTGCGCGACACGCAGCGCCAATAGTGCGGCTTGGGTTGCGATCGGTACTCGGCTTGGGATCGCAGGCACGCGCAAAGATCGAAGCGGCGATTCACCACGAAGGCACGAAGGGAGCTGTTCGCACCGAACCCGCAGAGCGCGACGCCGCAGCTGTTTCCTCTCATCCCTTCACCTCTGCCTCTTCCGCCCCTTCCCCTTCCCCTTTCCTTTCCATTCTCGACTTCGTCCATCGCTCCAAACTCGACCGCCGCCCGCTACGCGCGCTCGCCGAGTCCGGAGCCTTCGATGCGTTTGTGCAGGATGAACCCGCGGCACGACGGCGGCGCGTGGCGTTGTGGCGCGTGCTCGAGGCTGAGCGTGGAGCGCCGGGGCCGTTGGCACTCTTTCCGGAGTCTGCGGTGCCAGCGGGATTGCCTGGCTTCTCTCCGCCAGAACTCACCGAGGCGGATTACCGTCTTACCGGGCTTTCACTCAATGGGCATCCGATGCGACACGTGCGACCGCTCGTCGTGCTCAACGGCGTACGTTCAGCGCGCGAGATTCTCTCGATGCGCGATGGTGAGCCCGTGGCGCACGCGGGGCTCGTCATCTGTCGGCAGCGCCCAGGGACGGCGAAGGGGTTTGTTTTTCTCACGCTCGAGGACGAGACGGGGACCATCAATGTGGTCATCACGCCGCAGCGCTTCGAGCGGCAGGCGTTGCTGATCTCCCGGACGCCGTTGTTGCTCGTGCGCGGGATTCTGCAGGTGGAGAGTGGCGTCTACAACATCCGGGCGAAGCAGTTCACGGCGCTCAATGCGGGAGTGGGGGAGGAGTCGGTGAAGGGGCGCAATTACCGATGAGGAGCGAGGAGCGAGGAGCGAGGATCGAAGAGAGAAGGGGAAGTCAGAGGGGCGAAGGGACCAAAGGGCGAGAGGGCGAGAGGGCGAGCACCTACGCTATCTTCCGAGAATCATCCTCTAGCCACTTCTCGCCATGCACATCGCAGTCTTCGGCGGCACCGGCCGCGTCGGTGGTCGCTTCATTGAATACGCACTCGCCGATGGCCACACCGTGAAGGCGCTCGTGCGCAATTCGAACAAGCTCGCGCCGCGCGCGGGGCTTGAGGTCGTACAGGGAGATATTCTCGACGCCGCCGCGGTCGCACGTGTGATTGCCGGCGCCGATGCCGTCGTCTCCGGCCTTGGGGGTGCAGGCATCGACGATCCCGGCGAAGCGCAGTCGCAAGGCATGCGCAACATTGTCGCCGGCATGCAGCAGCATGGCGTGCGCCGCGTGCTCGGTGTCGCCGGCGGTGGCATCCTCAACTCAACTGACGGCGGACTCCGTCACGATCAGCCGAGTTTCCCCGCGGTGTTCAAGAAGGTCAGCTCGCGTCACAAAGAAGCGTGGCACGCGATGCGTGACAGCCACCTCGATGGGACGATGATCGCGACGGGGGACATCGTGCCCGGCGAGCGCACCGGGGTCTACCGCACCCTCGAGGAGTTCCTCCCCGAGGGGGGGCGCAAAATCAGCGTCGAGGATGTCGCGGACTTTCTGCTCCGCGCACTCCGCGATGGCCTGCACAAACAGAAGCGCGTGGGCGCAGGCTACTGAGCCACGTACGCACCATCCACGAGGTAGCTCGCGCCGGTCAGGAACGACGCCTCGTCCGCGGCCAGGAAGCAGATCAGCGCCGCGACTTCTTCCGGCGTGCCGAGTCGGCCAATGGGATGCAGCGGGAGCACCGCCTCCTCCATCCCGGCAATCAACGGCGTCTTGATGAACGCCGGCGCGACGGCATTCACGCGAATCCCGACCTTCGCTAACTCGAGCGCCGCAGACTTCGTGAGCCCCATCACGCCATGCTTGCTCGCGGTGTAGGCGGCCGCGTTGGCAAATCCGACGAGTCCAAGAATTGATGCGACGTTGACGATTGCGCCCTTTCGCTTTCCCGCTTTCATCGCGCGCACCGCGTGCTTAAGCCCGAGAAACACGCCGGTCAGATTCACATTGATGATCTGCTGCCACTGCGTGAGTTCCGCAGTGTCGATGTCCCCCTGAATCCCGCCAATCCCCGCGTTGTTCACCATGACGTCGAGGCCGCCGAACTCGGCAACCGCGCGATCAATCAGGGCCGCGACCTGCACTTCGTCGGTGACATCAGTGCGGACGGCAATCGCGCGCCCTTTCAGCTCCGTGATTTTCTGCGCCACCGACTCCGCGTGCGCGACGACAATATCGGCAACTACCACTGATGCACCTTCGGCTGCGAGCTGCAGCGCCGTCGCGGCGCCGATTCCGCTCCCCGATCCCGTGACAACGGCGACCTTCCCTGTGAACCGCGACATCTCCTGCCTCCATTCGAGTGGACACCCGAACAATCGGCGAACACGCGGAGCGGGTCAGTAAGGGAAGGGCAATGGGTCGTGTCGGGGGTCACCCCACCCCAGCGAGCTCTCTCCGAATCCACGCGCCAGCCGCGCGCACCGCGTCGAGGTCGACGCCTGTCGAATAGCCGCGCGCGACGAGCAACTCGAGGACAGACTCCGTCGCAACGTTTCCTGTCGCGCCCGGGGCGAATGGACACCCACCGAGCCCCGCCGCACTCGCGTCGATACTCCGCACGCCCATCGCGAGACAGGCATCGAGATTCACCAGCGCGCGCTGATACGTATCGTGGAAATGCGCATTCACCTGCGCCGCTGGTACGTGGGCGAAGACTGCGTCGAACACGCGTTGCGTGAGATCCGGCGTACCCACGCCGATTGTGTCCGCGACCGAGAGTTCATCTACGCCAAGCTGCGCGAACTGCGCGGCGAGCTCGGCGACCGCTGACGGCGCGATGGCGCCTTCGTAGGGACAGCCCAGTGCGCAAGAGATTGTCCCGCGCACCCAGAGGCCGGCCTCCTTCGCCCGCCGCACCACCGGACGAAATCGCTCCACCGACTCGGCGATCGTGCAGTTGATGTTCTTCTGCGAGAAGGTCTCGCTCGCTGCACCGAACACCACAATCCCATCAGGCCGCGTGGGCAACGCTCGGTCGAGCCCGCGCTCATTCGGCACGAGAACGGTGTAGCGCGTCCCCGCGCGTCGAGTGATCCCCGCCATCACCGCCTCGGCATCGGCGAGTTGCGGGATCGCCTTGGGCGAGACGAAGCTCGTCGCCTCGATCATCGGGATGCCCGCGGCGGAGAGACGGTCTACCAGCGCGATCTTCACCGACGCGTCGAGGACGGCCTTCTCGTTTTGGAGGCCGTCGCGTGGGGAGACTTCGACAATCGTGACCGATTCGGGCATTCGCGGGGCGGGACGATGAGCCGTGAGACCAGCAGCGACCAATACAGATTGGTGAGGCCGGCGAGGTTGTGACGAACGCCGTCCTTGAAGCATAATGCGCGTGATGCCCGCCTTCACGACCCGCTTCGCCCCGGCGCCGACCGGCTACCTCCACCTCGGCCACGTCGTCAACGCGGTCTGGGTGTGGGGCTACGCGCGCGCGCACGACGGAAGGGTGCTGCTCCGCCTTGAGGATCACGACGCTGGGCGATGCCGCCCTGAGTACGAAGCGGCGATTCTCGACGATCTCGATTGGCTCGGGTTCGTCCCCGATGGCGCCACGACCGACACCTTCCGCGCCGGCGCGCATCCCCAACGACAAAGCGACAACCGCGCCCGCTATCTGGCGCGGCTCACGGAGCTAGAGACTACGGAGCTCGAGACCACAGATCTAGAGACCACGGCGCGCACAACCACGGACACCGAGGCCAGCCCGCTCGCCTACCCGTGCATCTGTTCGCGCACGGAGATTCGCACGGAGATTCGCACGGAGATTCGCACGACAATCGCTCGCGCCGCGCAGTTCAGCACCGGCGATCCGGTCAGCGAATTCCCGGAGGCGCACGAGTTGCGGTATCCCGGGACCTGTCGCACGCGCGGCATCAATCCCTCGAGCACTGCCGCACGGCGCGTGCGCATGGGCCGACCGCTCGAGAGCGGGAGGCCTGCGGTCGAGCAGTTCGACGACCTTCGGCTCGGGCCCCAAGTGCAGGATCCCGTAGCGCAGTGCGGCGACATCCTCGCCCGCGACCGCCACGGCAACTTCACTTATCAGTTCGCCGTCGTAGTGGATGATATCGACCAAGAAATCGATCTCGTGATCCGCGGCGCGGATCTCCTCGACTCCACCGGACGACAGATCCGACTCGCCCGCACACTTGGCCGCTCCACGCCAGCGCGGTTCCTCCATCACCCGCTGGTGCGTCACCTGGATGGGAGCAAACTCAGCAAGTCCGCTGGTGATACAGGAATCCGCGCGCTGCGCGCCGCGGGGATGAGCGCCGCGGAGGTGCTTGGTCGGGCGTGTGCACACGCAGGCGTTTCGCACGATGGGTCGCCGATTGATGCGCGCGACATCGCTGCACTCTTCGCGCATTTGCCCAGCATCGCATGAACGTACAACTCATCGCCCTCGTCGGATTTCTCGTACTGCAGTTCGGCATCGGCGTTTGGGTTTCTCGACGCGTCGCCACCGAGGACGACTATCTCGTTGGCGGCCGCAAACTCGGCTACGTCCTCGTCACCTTCTCTACCTTCGCCACTTGGTTCGGCGCGGAGACGGTGATCGGCTCGGCGGGCGAGGTGTACTCCGGTGGACTCTCGCTCGCGTCGGCCGAACCGTTCGGCTACGCGTTGTGCCTCGTATTGATGGGTGCGCTCCTCGCGAAGCCTCTCTGGGATCGCGGACTCACAACGCTTGCTGATCTGTATCGTGTGCGCTTCGGCGTGCGGATCGAACGTCTCGCCGCAATCATCCTCATTCCGACATCGGTGCTCTGGGCAGCGGCGCAGGTGCGCGCGTTCGGGACGGTGCTTGCGCTCGTCGGCGGGATCGACCTCACAATCGGTGTTGGGGTGGCCGCGTTGTTCGTGATTGCCTACACGACCTTTGGTGGTCTCCTTGCCGATGCCTACACCGATGTGATTCAGGGTGTTGTGCTCAGTGCGGGGCTCATAGTGACCCTCGCCGTTGTTGTATTGAAAGTCGGAGGCATCGGCGAGGCCTTCACCATCATCCGCACCAGCGACCTAATCAATCTTGCGCCGAGCCATGCGGGTCCGTGGTACCTGACGCTTGAGGCGTGGGCGATTCCCGTCTGTGGATCGCTCGTCGCAACGGAAGTGATCGGGCGTGTGATCGGCGCGCGCTCGGCCGTCGTGGCGCAACGAGGCACGATGCTCGCGGGGCTGCTTTATCTCGCGATCGGCAGTATCCCAGTGCTGATTGCGCTTCTCGCGCGCGGACTGATTGGCGACCTCGCAGATCCTGAGCAGGTGTTGCCGACGATTGCCTCGACGCTCCTCTCCCCGATGGTCTTTGCGCTGTTTATTGGCGGCCTCGTCTCGGCGATTCTCTCGACGGTGGACTCCACGCTCCTCGTGGCCTCCGGCCTCCTTAGTCACAACTTGATCATTCCGCTCGCCGGCATCACCGCGGAGCGCACGAAGGTATTGCTCGCGCGAGGCGGGGTGATGTTCTTCGGGCTGGTGGCGTACCTTTTGGCAGCGAATGCCGATGGTGTACTGGCGCTGGTGGAGCAGGCATCGGCGTTTGGCAGTGCGGGGGTGCTCGTAACAACGCTGTTCGCGCTGTTCACCACACTCGGTTCACCGCGCACGGCGGGCGCCACGCTCGTCGTCGCTCTGCTCGTGTATCTTGGTGCCATCGCGATGGAGAGCCCAGTGCCCTTCCTCGCCTCACTTGGCGCCGCGCTCATCACTTGGGGACTTGGATGCGTGACGGACTCCGTAGCGTCCTGATTGGCGCAGCATTCTTGATGGCGACCTCGGCGATTGGGCCGGGGTTCCTCACGCAGACCGCGGTCTTCACCGAGCGGTTGGGCGCGAGTTTTGGATTCGCCATCCTGATCAGCGTGACTATCGATCTCGCCGCGCAGCTAAACATCTGGCGCGTGCTCACGGTAAGCGGACGGCGCGCGCCGGAAGTAGCCGACGACGTCGTACCGCATCTCGGGACGCTACTGGCCGTGCTGGTCGCGCTCGGCGGACTCGCGTTCAACATCGGCAATCTTGCGGGGGCTGGGTTAGGGTTGCAGGTGGTGTTCGGGCTTCCGGTTGCCACCGGCGCGGTGATCAGTGCCGGTATTGCGATTGCGCTCTTCTTAGTAAAGGAAGCGGGCAAGGCGATGGACCGGTTCGCCGTCGTGCTCGGGCTACTGCTGGTTGGCCTTACGTGGTATGTGGCGTTCGCATCATCGCCGCCACTGGGCGAGGCGATTCATCGAACTTTTCTGCCGGAACGCGTGGATATCCTGTCGATTGTCACGATCGTCGGTGGCACGGTGGGTGGCTACATCACGTTTTCAGGCGCGCATCGCTTGGTAGATGCCGGGGTGAAGGGCGAGGAGTCAGTAGGGAAGGTCACGAGTTCCGCACTCTGGGCGATCGGCATCGCGTCGCTGATGCGCATCGTGCTTTTTCTCGCCGCGCTCGGCGTCGTGAACCGTGGACTCGCGCTCGATCCAGCGAATCCTCCGGCGAGTGTGTTCCGCCACGCCACCGGCGAGCTCGGCTATCGGGTCTTTGGGCTGGTGATGTGGAGTGCGGCCATCACGTCAGTGGTCGGCGCAGCGTATACCTCGGTAAGTTTCCTGCGTGGCCTCCACCAACGGATCGACGCGCAATGGACGCGTGTGGTGATCGCCTTCATCACGATCTCCGCGATTGTGTTTGTGATTGTGGGTCAGCCGGTGCGGATTCTCATTGCGGTGGGCGCAATCAATGGACTCATCCTCCCGCTCGCGCTCGGCACAATGCTCGTGGCCGCAAATCAATCGAAAATCGTTGGAACCTATCGGCATCCGCAATTGCTGACCGGCGCAGGCGTCGTCGTGACAGTGGCGATGGCCACGGCGAGTGCGTTTGTGATCTGGCGTGATCTTCCGCGGATGTTCCAATGAGTCGCGATTCGCACGATGAGAATGCGCATCCAGCAGCGCTGCCAGACGCGTTGCCCGATGTACCACGAGACGATGTACCACGAGA
Source organism: Gemmatimonas sp. (assembly GCA_043736095.1). Taxonomy (GTDB): domain Bacteria; phylum Gemmatimonadota; class Gemmatimonadetes; order Gemmatimonadales; family Gemmatimonadaceae; genus Pseudogemmatithrix. Next base: position 13,476 of record JAYTDH010000038.1, on the reverse strand, counting down.
CGATGCGCGCGACGCGTGGCATAATGCGGCGCGCGAATCGGCGCCACTCGTCGGCGCGAGAGCGGGCACGCCCGTTGGACTTCCCTCGATCGCGTCAGTCCTTCGCCGCGCCGACAGGGTCGCCGCCGCCCGCACCGTGCTCGGCACGCTCATCTGCACGAGTTTCGTCGCCATGGTCATTGAGTACGAGGGTTGGGAGATCATCTTCCGAGCGAATGGCACACCGCGCGCGGAGCAAGACATTCCGCTGGACCGCTTTCTGATGAGTTCGCTCGACACCCTCGGCGGTGCGCTCGCGGTCGGACTCGGTGTCGCACTGCTGACCTTGCTTTGGCCCACGGCACGGAAGCGGCCGTGGCGCTTTGCGGCGTACGGGATGGCGGTTGGCGCGGCTGGATTTGTCGGCTGGATGGCGTACCTCACCTCTCTGGCGAAGTAGCCGAGACGCGATAGCTTCCTCAGACCTTTATCGGAGTCACAGATGGCCGTTTCTCGTCGCGGGTTCGTTGCTGCTCTTGGGGTCGGCGGGGTCAGTGCCCTCACTGTTCCATCGTGGATTCATGCGCGCGGACTCGAGGCCGCCACGGCGCGCCCTGGCGATGCGGCGCTGATCACGCAACAGCAGAACGCGATGATTCGCCTGATGAGCAATGAAAACCCGAACGGCCCCGTGCCGTCGGCGATTCGCGCCATCCAGGCGTCCTGGCACGAGGCAGCGTGGTATCCGGCGAGCGGAGAAACTCGCGTGCGGGAGGCACTGGCGACCGCGAACAACCTCCCGGTGGATCAAGTCATGCTAGGCTCCGGCTCCGGAGAGATCCTGAGGATGTCGGTGCAGGCGTTCTGCTCGCCGACCAAGCACCTGGTCACTGCAGCCCCGACCTTTGAGACGCCCACAGGGACCGCGAAGGATTTTGCGTTGCAGGTGCGCGAGGTCCCGCTCGATTCGCAACTGCGCCTCGATCTCGATGGCATGCTCCGCGAAGTGCGCGGCGCTGGGCTGGTATTTCTCTGCAATCCAAACAACCCCACTGGCCACGTTCACGGCAAGGACGCCATCGACGCGTTTCTGAAGGCTGCACTTGCCGCCGATCCGGAAGTCGTAATCCTCGTGGACGAGGCGTATCACGAGTTTGTGGATGACCCAACGTACGCCAGCGCGCTCCCGCTGATTGCGACCGAACCACGCGTTTTTGTCTCGCGCACCTTCTCGAAGATCTACGGCCTCGCAGGACTCCGCATTGGGTACGCCTTCGGACAGCCCGCCACGCTTGGGCGCATGAGCAAGTATCGGCTCGGCAACAGCATTGGGGCGCTCGCGCAGGTCGCGGCCATCGCATCACTTCAGGACACCGCGCAGATGCGGCAGGAGCAGGCGAAGAATCGCGAGACGCGGGCGTTCACCACTAAGTGGTTTGCGGACGCTGGCTACAAGGTGATTCCGTCGCAGACGAACTTCATCTTGGTTGATGTTCGTCGTGAGTCGCGGCTCTTTCGCGAGGCGTGCGCGCGGTTGGGTGTCGCGGTCGGCCGCCCGTTCCCGCCCCTCACCAACTACTCGCGCATCTCGATGGGGACGTTGGACGAGATGCGGCGTGCGGTCGACGTATTCCGCCAAGCGCTGGCGTAGGGAGGAATCGGCGGTGCGTTGGGAACGCCCTCCCGCGTTGGAAGCCACCGTCTCGTTGCCCAACTGGGTGCGCGAGGGAGTGGACTTCTTCGAAGCCTACACGAGCGACGACGCGAAGATGCGGCTCGCCGTGCGACTCGCGGAGGAGAACGTGCGGCGCGGTACGGGCGGCCCCTTCGGCGCGGCGATCTTCGAGCGTGACACTGGTCAGCTGATCAGCGTCGGGGTGAACTCGGTCGTGCGCCTCAACAACTGCACGCTACACGCTGAGATGGTCGCCTACCAGCTCGCTCAGAAACGTGTTGCGTCGTATACGCTCGCGGGCGAGGGGCATCAGCCGCACGAACTCTTCACGAGCTGCGAGCCCTGCGCGATGTGCCTGGGTGCAACGCTCTGGAGCGGCGTGCAGCGCGTGGTGATTGCCGCGTCGCGCGAGGATGCGATCGCGATTGGATTTGACGAAGGGCCGGTGTTCGCGGAGTCGTTCGCGTACCTGCGGGCACGTGGGGTCGAAATTGTTGAAGGAGTATTGCGCGCCGAGGGGCGCGCGGCGCTGGAGCAGTACCGTGCACTCGGCGGGCCGGTCTATAACGGGTAGGGGTTGACGCGTGCGGTGAGAGTTGGCCTATTAATGGGGACTCTTGCCGACCCGCTGAAGGAGTACCGATGCGAGGACGAGCTCCACTTGTGGTAGCGCTCATGGCCTGCTTGCTGGCCACCGGCTGCATCGTGCTGTTCCGCGAAGTGCCGATCAAGCGTGTCGACCCCGCGGCGGCGAGCCCCACGTCTACAGGCACCGTGTTCGTCGGGAACGCCCGAGCCCATCTACGAGATGGGAGCACGGTGCTCTTCCGCGACAGCGTCCTGATCACACCGACCGCACTTGTCGGCGTTGGCGCCGAGTACGCGCTTATGCAGCAGTCCTCGCGCGAGCGGACACGCGTTCCGCTCGACAGCGTCGTGGCGCTCGAGACCTTTGAGCAGAAGGATTCCCCGGTACTGAGCTTTGTGGTCAGTACCGCGCTCACCGGCATGGGCGCCGGAGCTCTGCTGCTCACGGCCAAGGCGCTGTTCGGCTCTTGCCCGACGATCTACACGGACGACGGGACGGGTCCCGTGCTCCAAGCGGAAGGCTTCTCGTACGCCATCGCGGCGCGCTTCGAGCATCCTGATCTCGACCCAATCAATATCGTGCCCGATGCCAACGGCATCTTGCAGTTCGAACTGCGCAACGAGGCGTTGGAGACGCACTATATCAATCGTCTCGCGCTTCAGGCGGTGCGGCACGTGCCGGGATCACTCGCGCTGCCCAGTCAGCACCAACGCGCGGTGATTGTGAGCGATCTGCGTGCGGTTCGTGCCATTGATCGGAGCGGGCGCGATGTATCTGCCACACTCGCCGCGCGCGATGAATCGTTCTATGCAACACCACGCGAGCGTCTCGACGCCGTCAGCGAGCAAGACTTTGACGACTGGATTGACATCACCGTTGGTGATGCAGCCGTCAGCGGCGAGGCGGGCGCCGACTCCATCGCACTAGTCGTCCGATTCCGAAACTCTCTCCTCAACACCGTCCTCTTGTACGAAGGGATGTTGTCGAGCGGGAACGCTACGAGCTGGCTCACGGAGGGGTTAGAGCAGAACGCGACCGCAGCGCGACTCGCCGCGTGGTACGGCAGCACCATGGGACTGCGCGTGGAGGTCGGCACGGCCGACGCACGCCGCGTTCTCGCTCGCATCGGCGATGTCGGACCGATTGCGTTCCGTGATGTCGCCATTGTTCTTCCGCGATCGGCAATCGATGCCGCGGGACGCGTGCGCCTCCGCTTCGCCGCGGACAATTGGCGTATCGATCAGATTCGCGCGGCGCGTTACGATGGCCCGGCGGCGGTCGAGACGTTGCGGGAGCGGCAAGTCCTCGTGCGCTCGTCCGAGAGCACGATGCAACGGACGAGTGAGCCCGCAGCGGCGCAGGCGATTGCCACCGCAGACTCTAGCTATCTACAGACACTGCCCGGACAGCGGCTCTGGGTGTCTTTCGATGCGCCCACCGCGCAGCGCGGTGAGGAGATTTCGTATCTGATTGCCTGGCAGGGATGGTATCGCGAGTGGATGCGCGGCGAGTGGCTCGCGCAATCCGCTACCGCACCGCCTTTTGAACCGGGGGCGCGCACGCTGGTCGCGGCGATGCGCAAGTGGAGCGCCGGGCAGGCTGAGTTTGAGCGTGTCTTCTATGCCACCAAGATCCCCGTCCGATGATCACTCCCACACGATGGATTCTCGCGTTCTCTTTCCTGCTCTCGAGCTGCGTTCTCTCGTCGGGACAGACAATGACGACGCTCACGCCCGCGAATGGTCCCGAGGGCGAACAGGTCGCAATCACTCTTTATGGAATCGCGGCTCCCGTGAGTGGCGAGTTGCTCGCCGTCGACTCCACGCGGATCGCCGTCCTTCAGGATCCGAACATCCGCGAGCTGAGCTGGACGGTCATCCATAAAGTACGGCTGATGACATACGGGAAGACCATCTATGCGACACGCACTCCGCCAGACTCCGCCGAGATGGTCTTGCTCCGTGCGCTGAGCTGGTTCCCGCAGGGGATGGACTCGACGCTCGCCGTGCGCATCAAAGCCGCACGGCGCGAGGCGCTGCGGCTTCCCTGATGCGTGGCGCGCGGTGCATGTTTGGCCAAGTCACTTCACAACGCGAAGAGCCATCGTCTCGCTCCCCAACTGAGTGCTAAGCGTGGTGCCTGTCGATCTTGCAACTCTGGCGGTCCCTCGCACTTGGTCTGCCTACACAACACGCGCGGACGCGATTCTAGCCACCTTGGCCTTTCCCTCCTCGCGCGAAGCGGCTCGGCAGGCGAAGCATCTCGCGACTGATCTTCCCCGCTTGCGACGCAAGCTCTCAGCGGGCGCAGCGCGGAAGGGGGATGATTCTGGGCACGACGGCACCACCACGCGCCACACGTTCGATCTCGGAGTCACCGAGTGGCTCGTCGCGCGCTTTCCCGCCGATGTCGAGATCGACTGGCGTGATCCGTCCGCCAGCGAGGCACTGCAGTCGCTGCTATGGCCTGTCGTGTTGCGCGCGGAGGAGGAGGGCTTTGATTCGGATACGCTCACCATTCGCGCGTGGGTGCAGGCGGCCCGCGGTACGGCGTGGCGATCCGATCTTGCGTGGGTGCTTGATGCGCTGCGCGACACCGGGGACTCGTGCGCACGCCGAAGTGCCACATGGGAACGCGCCGAACTTCCAATCATCTGGCGACTCCGCCGCGCCGGAGTGCTGCACGCGCGACTCGACGTGGTCGCCCCGACAGTTCGCCGCACGCTGCGCTCAACCCCGACGAATCCCCGCCGCGTCATCGCGACACCCAACGCGACGTCCACCACGACTATTCGTCGCCTCCGCTCGCATGAAGCCGACCGTGTCATCGATGTTGCTCGCGAGACCCTCGCCGTGCGATGCCGCGAGGTCCACGCTATCTCGCACGCGAACCGCGACGAGGTCTGGCTCGCCGATCTTGGTCCCGGCACATCCATCGCAATCATTGGCGCGGCCCCTCCACTTCGCCTCTCGCTTGAGGCCAACTATGGGTACGTCCTCTTTGCGAACGGCGTGCCCGTGGGCTACGGCGGGGTGAGCCCACTCTTCCGACAGGCAAATACGGGGATCAATATCTTCGCGCCCTTTCGCGGCACGGAGGCCGGAATGCTTTGGGCGCGGGCACTGCAAGCCTTTCACGCGCTCTTCGGCGTGAAGCGGTTCATCGCCAGTCCGTACCAGATCGGTGGCGGCAATTCGGAGGCGCTCAAGAGTGGCGCGTTCTGGTTCTATCACCGCCTCGGATTCCGCCCGACCGTGCCCGCGCTCGCGGCGCTCGCCAAGACAGAGTCGGCGCATCGCACACGTGATCACGCGTATCGCAGCTCGACGGCGGTCCTCAAACAGCTCGCCGGCGCGGACCTCGTGCTCACCCTCCCGGGATTCGACGAGCGCGATGCCTTCGATGAACGCTGGCTCGCACGTCTCTCACTGCGCGACACGGCACAGATCGCTCACGAAGGGCACCTGCGCCGACACGTGGCCTTGCGGCGCATCGCCGCGCGGGTGGCCGCGACGCTCGGTACGCGACTCACGGGGTGGACGCCCGACGAACGCGAGGCCTTCGATACGCTCGCGCCGATGGTGGATCTGATTCCCGATCTGCGCGCGTGGAGTGCGGCGCATCGCCGAGCGCTGGTTGTGCTGCTGCGCGCCAAAGGAAGTCCGCAGGAGCGGGATTTCGTGCGCGCAGCCGTGAAGTCGGCGCGCCTCTTTCGCGCGCTCGGCGCCCTGGCAGGCGTGGCTGAAGTTCCCTCAGCGGCGGGTTAAAACAGCTCGCGGGTCAACGACGCGCCACTCAAACCGTTCCTGCCGGCGGCGCCATATGCACCATCGTCGTCGGATACGCAAAGCTCGCTCCGTTCCGCTCCACGATTTCCATAATCCCGAACATCAGCGCCTCGCGAATCTCTCGATACTCGTCTGGCTGATCGGTGGTAATCCAGCAGAAGAGCTCGAGATCGATGGCATAGGCACCGAACCCTGAGAAGCGCACCACCACGCGCTCGAGCCACATCTTCGGGTGCGCGCGCAACAGCGCCTCAATCTCATCGCGCACCGTTCGGAGCGTGGCGCTCGGCGTCCCGTAGGTCAGGCCGATGTTCGTGCGCCAATGGATTCGCTCGCGGCGCGCAAAGTTCTCCGACCGCGTGTCGGCGAGCTGCCCGTTGGGCATCGACACCACCGTGCGATCCAACGTCCGGATCTGCGTTGACCGCAATCCGATTGCCTCAATCTCCCCCTCAACGCCATTGATGATCACCCAGTCGCCGACGCGAAAGGGCTGATCAATTCCGATCGACACCGAGCCGAAAAAGTGCTCAAGCGACTTCTGCGCGCCGAGTGCGACCGCGATGCCTCCGATGCCGAGGCCAGCGAGGATTGTCGCGATCGGATAGCCGAACTGTGAAATCGTGACGAGCACGGCGGCGATGAATACAAACACCCGCGCGATGCGCGCTCCCAACGGAATGAGCGAACGGAGCGCTGGGTGCTTCGCCGTCCACTCCTCCTGCGCGAGATTGTCCTGCAGCACGGTGATCGCCCGCAGAATCATCCAGAACGCCGCGACAATCGCCAACGCTTGCTGCATCTCGCCGATGAAGAGCGCCGCATCCACAGGAAGGGCAAGCCAACCGAGGGCGAGGCGTGAAGCGAGCACCGACCAGAGTAGGATGATTGGTCCCCGGGCCGACGTCACCAGCTTGTCGTCGAGATCGGTCGAGGTGCGTGCGACGAGGCGCCGCAGCACCGCACGCGTCGGACGGCCAAGCAGCAGGCCAAGGATGGCCGAGAGCGGGATGAGCACCAGCAGAGCGATCCATTGCCACGCCAGCACACCGAACGGACCCGGCGTGCGAAGCACGTCGGGAAGTCGCTCGCGAATCCAGTAGTCGGGGAGATCGGCGAACAACTCGTCCACCGATGCGACCGTCGCCGACGAGAAGATCCAGCGCCGCGCGTCTCCGCGACCGACCCGAGTCAGCCGGATCGGAATCGACTTTCCGGCTCGTGTCTTGATCACCCCCACCTGCTCGCGGTCCAGCGGCAGTCCGTCGCCAGACTCGCCCTCAGCTAGCGGCGAAAGGCGTTCGAAATCGAGCCCGAGTCGGGAATCCAGCACACTCTTCAGCCGCCCCGCCAACTCGGCCTCGCGCCCCGCGTATTCGGGCGCAGAGAGCGCCATAAACGCGGCCGCTCCCGCGAAGTCGCCATTCCGGCCAGCGTCGGCGAACGATTGGACCGCCGCCCGAGGAGAGGCCGAGTCGACCGCGGTGACGGAGGGAACCGCGGGAACCGCGGGAACCGCGGGTAGCGCCACCGAGTCGGCGCCGGCGACCTGAGCCCCGATGGGTGTCGGAGCGAGGAGCTGCGCCCCAAAAGAGAAGAGGACCAGCAGGGGGAGGAGCCGAATCAGACGCATTCCGGAACTTCCACTGCGGGTAGGGGCAAGGCAACCCACCAATCCGCTATCTTTCTCCTTCTCCCGAGCCCTGCGACGGAACCATGAGCCATACCGATAACACTCCCCATCTCGCCGACCCCGACAAGAACCCCTCGTTCACGCGAGGCGTCTTTCAGGGCGAGATCCACGAGAACCTCGTCTTCCCCTTCCCCGAGCCCTCGGCCGAGGAAAAGGAGACGTTGCATCAGATTCTCGACTCGTTCCGTTCGTGGGCGGCCGATAATCTCGATTCCGCCAAGATCGATCACGACGCCAAGTTCCCCGACCACGTGCGCACGGGAATGGCCGAACTCGGCCTGATGGGACTCAACATCCCCGAGGCATACGGCGGCTTTGGTGCGTCGACGATGGTCTTTTCGCGTGTCTTCGGCGAAATCGGTGCGCACGACGCGGCGCTCGCGGTCTACTTCGGCGCCCACCAGAGCATCGGTATCAAGGGCATCATCCTCTTCGGGACCGAAGAGCAGAAGCAGAAATGGCTCCCGCGCTGCGCCACCGGCGCGCTCATCGGCGCCTTCTGCCTCACCGAGCCTGGCTCGGGCTCCGATGCGCAGGCCATGCTCTCCACGGCCGTGCCGAGCGAAGATGGCAAGACATACACGCTGAATGGCACCAAGATTTGGATCTCCAACGCGGGCTACGCGGGTGTGTTCACCGTGTTCGCCAAGGTCCCCGTGATGGTGGATGGCAAGCAGAAGAACCGAGTCACCGCGTTCATCGTGGACGCGCACGCCCCCGGCATCTCACTCGGGAAGATTGAGGAGAAACTCGGCATCAAGGCGAGCGACACCCGCACGGTGACCTTCGAGAACGTGACGGTCCCAGCGGAAGATCTGCTCGGTGGCGTGGGGAGCGGATTCAAGATTGCCCTCGAGATTCTCAACTCCGGGCGTCTCGGACTCTCCGCTGGTTCGTCGCGCGGCACCCGCGAAATGATGAAGATGGCGATCGCTTACGCGAAGGAGCGCGAGCAGTTCGGACGGCCCATCGGCTCGTTCGAGATGATCCAGCGCAAGATCGCGATGGCCGCTGCCGATTGTTACGCCGCCGATGCCGGCTGGATGCTCTGCGCCGGGATGGTAGACCGCGGTGGCATCGACTTCTCGCTAGAGACCGCCGCCTGCAAGATCTACGCATCGGAGCTCGCCTTCCGCACCGCGAGCGAGGCGATGCAGATCGCCGGCGGCATCGGCTACTCCAAGGAGTTCCCGTACGAGCGCGCCCTCCGCGATTCGCGCATCAACATGATCTTCGAGGGGACCAACGAGATCCTTCGCGCCCTCATCGCATTGATGGGGCTGCAGCAGCCCGGCGAAGAGCTCAAGGCAGTTGGCAAAGCATTTAAGAATCCGCTCAAGTCAATCGGCGCAATCTCCTCGTACCTCAAGGGCCGCGCCACGCGCACCCTCACCAAGAATCACTTCTCCAAGGTGCATCCGGTGCTCGCCGAGGAGGCCGAGCTCGTCGCGGAAAACATCCATGCGCTCGCGCTCGGCGTGGAGAAGGCGTTGATCGAGCACGGCAAGAACATCATCGAGCGCCAGATGCTACAGGAGCGCATGGCGAACGCGGCCATCGACATCTACCTCTGCACCGCCGTGCTCTCGCGCGCGACCTTGGCCCTCCACAAGAAGGGCGTGGAGGGGGCGAAGGATGACCTCGACGCGACCCGCATGTTCATCCCGATGGCGATGCGTCGGACCCGTCGTGCGATCCGCGCCCTCGAGCGGAATGGGGACGATCGCGTGCGGGCAATCGCCAAGCGCGCGCTGGATACGGGCGACCTCACTGTGCCTACGCCCACGGACGCGTGACTCTTATTTCTTGCTCTGGCGTCGGCATTTCGTTCGGCGCCACCGTTCTCTTGAAGGACGTCACCTTCACCGTCGGGCAGCGCGACCGTTGGGGGATTGTCGGGCGCAATGGCGCGGGGAAGAGCTCGCTCTTCAAGATTCTCACCGGCACGCTGTTGCCCTCGGGCGGAAGCGTCGCGCGCCGGCCAGGACTCCGACACGCTCTCCTCGACCAGCACCGTGCCTTTGAAGGCGTCAACACCGTGTGGGATGCCGCCGCCGCGGCTTGGCGTGAAGTGATTGCGCTGGAGCACTCAATCGCCGAACAGGCGATGCAACTCAACGAGAAGACACCAGACTCGGTGCTCGAGAAGTTCGGCCGCGATCAAGAGCGCTTCGCCGATATGGGCGGTTACACCTTCCACGCCCGCGTCGATGCCGTGCTCCAAGGACTCGGCTTCGACGCTGAGGAATCCAAGACGCGCGCCATCACGACGCTCTCGGGTGGAGAGCGTGGTCGCGTCGGACTCGCCGCGCAGTTGATTGCTCCCGCCGAGTTGCTCCTCCTCGACGAACCGACGAATCACCTCGACCTCGATACGACCGTCTGGCTGCAGGATTGGCTCAAGGACGCCGATGAAACGGTGATCGTCGTCTCGCACGATCGGGCTTTCCTTGATGTTGTAGCCGATCATATCCTGCATATCGAAGGTGGCACGACTGAGTCGTATCGCGGCGGCTACTCGAGCTTCGTGATGCAGCGCGCGGAACGCCGTCTCTCGCGTGAACGCGAGGTCGAGCGGCAACGAAAGATGATTGCCAAGGAAGAGGACTATATCCGGCGCAACATCGCCGGCGTGAATACGTCGCAGGCCAAGGGACGCCGCAAGCGCCTCGAGCGCCTCCCACGCCTCACGCCACCACCGGGCTCGCCAGGCGCGATGTCGCTACGCCTCGAGGCGGCGGAACGCGGTGGCGATCAGGTCATCGCGGCAAAGGATCTCACGGTGAAGGTGGAGGATCGTGTCCTCGTCGATCGCTTCACTGGTGTCCTGCGTCGCAACGATGTCGTCGCGCTCGTGGGACACAACGGCGCTGGCAAATCCACGCTCATCTCCACGTTGCTCGGCTATCGTCCGCAGGCGAGCGGTGAGTGTAAGGTCGGTGGGTCGGTGAGTCCAGCGTGGTTCCGCCAGGACCTCGCGGATCTCCCGCTCAACAAGTCGATCTACGACGCCATCGCCGACCTGCGCCCCCTCTGGGGACGCGGCGCAATCCAGAATCACCTCGGCGCTTTCGGGTTCACCGGCGAAGAGGTGATGCGCGATATCAAGACGCTTTCCGGCGGCGAGCGCGCGCGCGTTGCGCTGGCGATCATCTGCCTGCAGCACGCGAACCTCTTGGTGCTCGACGAGCCGACGAATCACTTGGACGTGGAGAGCATCGAAGCGGTCGAGGATGCGCTCGATGAATACGAGGGTACCGTGCTCCTCGTGTCGCACGACCGTGCATTTTTGCGTGAACTCGCCACTCGCGTCTGGGCCTTCGAGGGAACGAAGCTCATCGACTTCGATGGCTCATTCGTGGAGTGGGAAGCGACAAAGGCCGATCGCGATGCGAACCGCGCTCGCATCGAGGCGGCCGAGGCGGACGCCAGGAAGGTCAAGGAGAAGCAGCAGTCCAAGAAGAACACCGCCACGCAGGGTGACGATCACGCCGCACGCCGCGCACGAAAGCGGTCCGCGGAAGACGCCGAGAAGGCCGCGTCACGGTGGGAGACACGAGTGGCGGAGATCGAATCCCAACTCGCAGATCCCGACATCTACGACGGATCGAGCGACGCCGCGCGACGCGCTGGGGAGCTGGATCAAGAGCTCGCGAAAGCGCGAAAGGCGCTCGACGAAGCGTTGGCCGCGTGGGCCGAGGCTTCGGAAACCAGGTGAACGAAGAACGGCGCGCCGATGACTGGCGCGCCGTTCTTGTATCAGCCGTGCGTGGTTCGATGTGTGCTAGACGGCGTCCGGCCGCAGCACTAGGTACGCGTTCATCGCTTGCTTCACTGACAGCCGCGATGACGTCTCGAGCTCGTATTCGAGCGTGATCTCGCCAAGCTCGGCAGCGCCGTGTCGCTTCCGTCGTCCGAAGGCCTCGTTGCTCGTCTCGTGACGACGGCAGTAGTCGCGGCTCGACATCCAGAGCGCGTTGGCCGAACGCCACCAGTCCTCGCTCGCCGTGCCGCGCCCAATCGTAGCGATCTCCTCGTAACTCTTCGTGCGGGTCAACAACTGTGCATCGCAGAGCTCGGCGAGATCCCACGCGGCGTTGAACTCTTCATCGTCGGCGCCGAGCGCTACGAGTCGTGTCAGGCGCTCGTGCTGACGGCACGACTCCTTCGCCGCGCGAAAGAGCGCGTCGGCCGCGTCTCGCACCGGAGTCGCGGAGGGCTTGGAGGGTCGAGGGATGGACTTCTTGGCCATGCGGACACGTTGGGTGTGGGGATGTGCAACCTCACCTAGCGCTGTCCCCTTGCGCAAGCGGTGCAGCCATCCACCAGCGTTAAGGGCTTAGGGCGCCGGAGCATCCTCGGCGACAAACACCAGCTGGTCCCCACGCGGGCTGACGGCAATCCGGCTGATCCCGCGCACACCGAAGGCCGCAAAGTCCGACACTTGAGACCACTGGCCCGCGCGCACATGCCAGATCACCGAACCGGCCCCGAGGAGGAACGACCCATCGGCGAGACGCACGTGATACTCAACCCCGGGAGGTGCCGAGAAGACGCGCTGGAGTGCCTGCGTCCGCGTGTCGACTTCAGTTATCACGACCGGGGCGAGCGCACTATCACCGAACTGCACGAAGGTGAAGGCATCGCGCCCCGGCGCGCGCGCAAACGCGCGCCCGATCTTCCGGCTGAGCGTATCCACCCGCTCCGTGCGCGCATCCGCCACGACCAACGCGTTCGGACTCCCTAGTACAAACGCGCCGAGGGTGTGCTCGCCAATCCACACGTGATAGCCGACCGGCTTGAGCGCCGGCAGGATGACGCGCTGCGGTGCGCCATCCCAGCCAAACGCCCAGAGCCGCTGCGTCGAGTCGGCCTCGACGCGTATCACACTGAAGCCGCGGCCATCGGGCATCGGCGTAGCCGAGTATTCGCTCTCAACATCTGTCCGCGTGAGACGCTCGGGCGCGCTTCCGGTGAGCGCGATTCGCCAGATGTCCGCGGGTCCGCCGTTGTCGATGCGCGTGTACATCACCGCCGCGCCGTCGGGCATGAAGGATGGCTGATTATCGTAGCCCGCGCGGTGCGTCAGATTGCGCGGACGCCCCAGGCTGACGCTGCTCCCGCTCACCGTGAGCGAGACCACCCAGACGTCACTGCCACCCTGCGCCTGCAGTGTCGCGACGCTGCCGAGGAGGAGCGAAAGAGTCGAGAGAGCCGCAAGCGTGGTTCGCATCAGTCGCTCCATTCCAGGTAAGCCCACCATCTCAATCCACCATCTCAGTCCACCGCGACGAGCACGCCACGACACTCCCCCAGCCCAATCCGCACGGCGCCATCGCGTTCACACCATCCGCGAAGAATCACCTCATCGCCATCGGCGAGAAATACCCGCGACTCTCCATTCGGTAAGCCAATCGGCTCGGCGCCGCGCCACGCTAGCTCCAACATGCTCCCGCGCGAGTCTTTCGTCGGTCCCGACACCGTACCGCTCGCAATCAGATCGCCCGCCCGCAGGTTGCAGCCATTGCTCGCGTGGTGCGCCAACATCTGCCCAAGCGTCCAGTACATCCCGCGGAAGTCTCCGCGAGACAACCGCACTGGAGACTCGCCGATGGCGCGCATCTGCGCGGTGCAAATCCAGACCTCGAGCGTGATGGCGAAGCCACCAGACTCACGGTCTCGCGAATCATCGAGGTACGGCAGCACCGCGGGATCATCTGTGCCACGTGGACGCGCCGGCGCACGAAATGGC
>JAYTDH010000037.1:0-2662 GCA_043736095.1 Gemmatimonas sp. | reverse complement strand
GCCTTGGCACGATCGGTCCGCAGGCGCAGGTCAGTACGCGCCACGCGCAGCGGATTCACCACATCACGCGTGCCCTCCGTGCTGCCAAGCACATGCTCGACGCGCGCTCCAATCGCTCGGAGTGAGTCTAGATCTCGTCCCGCCACGCGCATCGCAATCGGTGCGTCAATCGGCGGACCATTCTCGAACTCGGTCACCTGGAGCCGTGCATCGGGATACACATCAAGCTCCTGGCGCAGCGAGTCGAGCAGCGCCGGAGTCTGTCGCGTGTCGTACTCCTTCAAGAGCACAAAGAGCTCACCGCGCGTCGGACGCTCGGCTTGCGACTGTACATTGTAGTAGATCTTGGGATTTCCACGCCCGATGTTCGCATACACCGCCGCCACCGACTCCCGGCGACGCACCACGCGCTCGGCGAACGCCACGGCCGAGTCGGTCACGGCGAGCGAACTCCCCTCTGGCGCGTTGACCGTGACAAGGAACTGCGGCGTTCCGGCCTTGGGAAAGAGCGAGAATCCGATTGCCGGAATCAGCGTGAGCGTCGCGACGAATAGTCCCAGCGCAATCCAGAGGGTGCGCTTCGGACGCCCAAGCGCACCGTGGAGAAGTTTGGAATAGGTCGCATCGATGGCGCGATTCAGCGCGCGCATGAAGATGTTGCCGTGCGCGTCTCTCTCCTCTTTCAGAAAGATTGCTGAGAGGAAGGGGATGATCGTAATCGACACGAGGAGCGATGCCGCAATCGTAAAGACCACTGCGGCAGGCATCGAGCGGATGAACTTCCCTGGCGAGCCGGGGAGCATCAGCACGGGCAGAAAAGCGAACACCAGCGTCGCGGTTGTCCCGAGTACCGCCACGAGGATCTGATTCGTCGCCTTGATCGCTGCCTGCGTACGCGAATGTCCCTCGCGGAGCCATCGCGCGATGTTCTCGACGACCACGATCGAGTCGTCCACCAGTAGTCCAAGCGCAATCACGAAACCGACGATCGACAGCTGATTGATGGAGAAGCCCGTCACCTTGAGCGCCGTTACGCCAATCGCCAGCGAGAGGGGAATCGAGACCATCACGATCCCCGACGCGCGGAAGCCGAGCGGCAACAACGTCAGAATGACCAGCGCGATAGCGATCAGAAAGTCGGTTGTCAGGCGCGAGAGCCGCTCCTTGACGTTCTTCGACTGATCGAACGGCCGCTCGAGTGTCACGCCGCCTGGGAGGGTCGCCTCGAATCGGTCAGCCGAGTCCCAGAGCCGCTCACGCACGGCCATGATGTTCTGGTCGGGCTGCATCGCGGCAGTGATCCACACCGCTCGCTTGCCGTTGAGCCGCGCCGTGGCGCCCGCGTACTCGTAGTCCCATTCCACCTCGGACACATCGCCGAGCTTCACGGTGGATCCCGGCGCGCCACCAATAATCGTATTGCGAATCTGCTCAATCGAGCGATACCCACCACTCGTCTTCACGTTGAAGCGCCGGAGACCGGCGTCGGTGCTCCCGCCCGGAATGTTGAGTGACTCACTGCCGAGCGCCTGCAGAACCTGTGAGAGCGGTATGCCCAGTTGCGCCAGACGCCCCGCATCAAGCGCCACACGCGCTTCGCGGCTCGGGTAGCCCCAGGTCTCCGCCTTCTTCACGCCCGAGAGATTGGCGAGCTCGTCGCGCAACGTGCGCGCAGCCTTGTCGAGCTCATGATACGGGGCAGTCTCGGAGACCAACGCGAACTGCGCGATGTTGACGTCAGTCGGATTGATGCGCTGGACGTCAAGGAGCGCGAGGTCCTGTGGCAGCTTAGCGCGCAATGCATTCACTTCGCGAAGGACTTCGTCGTATTTGCGATCAGCATCCACTGAGACGTCGAACTCAGGAACAATCACCGCGAGTCCGTCCTCGATGCTCGCCTTTACGTCCTTGAGCCCCTCGAGCGCGCGGATGCGATCTTCGATCGGATCCACCACGAGCTGCTCCATATCGGTCGGACTCGCGCCTGGATACACCGCGATAATCGGATAGACCGGAATCGGAAAGGTCGGGTCCTCGGCGCGCGGGATAGAGAGCATCGAGAAGCCGCCCATCGCGAGCAACGCGAGGAACGTGACCAGCATGAACTGTCGATTCTTTACACTGAAGCCGACGATACTCACGGGACGCGCTCCGTCACGACGTTCACGCGCGTGCTATCACTGAGGCGAGTAGCGCCGGCAGTGACGACGCGCGACGTCGTATCCACGCCACCGGCGAGTGCGGCGATGCCGCCCTCGATCCAGAGCACCCGCACGCGCTGACGACGCACACGGCCTGACTCGGCGTCGAACACGAAGATCGAAGCCCAGCGGCCATCCACTTCAATTAGCGACTCCGTGGGAACCGTAATGGACGACTTGCTCGACACCGGCACGATTGACGCCGTTCCGATGAGTCCCGACGCCAGCGCGCGCGCCGTCGAGCCGACCGCGATCTCGATCTCGTACGTGCCCGTCATCGGCGACGCCGAAACACCGATCTGTTGGATGCGGCCGCTGAACGTGTCGCCGGCGAACGCATCGAAGCGCACGTCAGCGCGCATTCCTTCTTTGAGTCGCACGGCCTCGCGATCCGCCGCCCCCACACGGAGCACGAGCCCACCCCGTTCTAGACGCACAGTGAAGACTCGCACTCCAGAGGA
>JAYTDH010000036.1:0-5507 GCA_043736095.1 Gemmatimonas sp. | reverse complement strand
GTCGGCAACGCGCCGAACTCGAGCAGCCGCACAGACGTGCGCGACATAATCCACGCTGCAGCGATACCGAGGATCGCCCACATCACCTGCGTCTTCCAGAGCCCGGTCACGAAGTTCGGGACATCAGTCTGCCCCGCCGAGTAGACCATCGCCACACCGAACGCGGTGAGCAGCGCCGCAAGCGCTACGAGCGGCCAATCGGTGGGGACGATCTGCGGCGATCTCATTCCCCCTCCGTCGCCGTGAGCGGCACGACGCGCGCCTTGAGGTAGTACTCGAAGATGCGCGATGCCATCCGCGCCGCGCGCGCGCCGCTGCCGCCAAACTCGAGCATCAGCGCAATCACGATTTTCGGATCCTCCGCCGGCGCGTACCCCACGAACCACGCATGGTCCCGCGTCGTGCTAAAGGAGTTCTGCGCGGTACCGGTCTTCCCGGCAATCGCGATGCCCTCGAGCCGCGATCCCGCCGCGGTGCCGCGACTCACCACATCGGTGAGTGCGCGTTGGAGCCCCTGCAGCTGCTCCGGCGTGAGATTAAAGATCTTCGTGCGCTCACTCTCGCCGCGCACAACCTCCGGACGCGCGATATACCCGTCGGTCGCGAGCGCCGTATAGAAGCGCGCCATATTCACGACCGTCTGCGAATTCTCGCCCTGTCCAATGGAGAGATTCAGACTCACCGCATTCGACCATCCCTGCGGGCCGAACAACTTGTCGTAGTATGCCCTCGCCGGATCGGTCGGAAAGAGCGGGCGCGTCTCGGCGGGAAGATCAATCCCCGAGCGTTCGCGCGAGCCCAAGCGGATGCCTCCGGCGACGAGCTCCTGCAGGCCGATCTTCAGACCGAGTTGATAGAAGTAGGTGTCGCACGATCCTTCGATCGCCGTGGCCAGCGTCGTGTGCCCGTGCCCCGTCTTCTTCCAGCAACGGAAGTAGCGATTCCCGAACTGATAGCCGCCATTGCAGGCAACTGGCATTCGGTCATTGATATCTACGAGACCGCGTTCCATGGCGATAATCGCCGTCTGCAACTTCCAGATTGAACCCGGCGGATACGTCCCCTTGATCGCCTTGTTGAACAACGGCCTTCGCGGATCAGCCTGCAACTCATTCCAATAGCCGCGCGGAATTCCACCAATGAATTCGTTGGGATCGAAACTCGGCGCACTATGCAACGCGAGGACCTCGCCAGAGCGCGGCTCCATCGCCACCACGCCGCCAATCAGGCTGTCGGCGAATAGGTTCGCTACGAAACGCTGGAGATCGAGGTCGATATTTGTGTACAGCGCCGGCGGCGATTCGGGGAGCAAATCAGGACGTGCCTGATGGCGCACCACGCGTCCACGAGCATCGACCTCAACAAATCGCGCGCCCTCGTGCCCGCGCAAGCGATCCTCGTACTGCCGCTCGATCCCATCGCGCCCCACCTGCTGCCCCGGCTTGTATTCTGCGTAGCGCGCTGACTCCAACTCGCGCTCGTTGATTTCGCCGGTGTAGCCCACGAGTGCGGCGACCGCTGGCCCATCGGGATAGTGCCGCTTGGGTGACGACTGGATGATCAGCCCCGGGAACTCCACGCGCCGCTCCTCAAGCACACTCACCAGTTCGAACGGCGCATCGGGGAACAACACCGTCGGGCGCGTGGGCTCGCGGCGGAACCGGCGGACCGCTGCACCAATCTGCTCAGGCGACACCAGCACAACCTCACCGATTCGCCGCATCACCACACGCAACGAATCCTCGTTGCGCACGAGCACCGAAATCGCGTACCCGGGCAGATTCTCCGCGATCACCTTCCCCGTGCGATCGTAGATTACGCCGCGCGGCGCAGGGAGCGGCAGCTCGCGCAGACGATTCGTCTCTGATGCCAACTGATATCGTGCACCCTGCAGCACCTGAGTGCGGAAGAACGAGCCCGCGAGGAACAAGAAGGTAAAAAAGAGCAACGCCGATGCGATACGCGCCCGCTGTTGCACCGCGTTCGGATGAAAGGTCATCGCCGCGGCCGCTCTTCCAACGCGGGGCGCACGATGGCCATCACCGCAACGCCGACGATGGCCGTCGCGAGCGCCGAGAGCGGCGTCCACGCGATTAACTGCCAGACGAGCGTCATCCCGTGCAAGCGCCCTTCGGCCAGAGTGGCGACGAGATCGAACACCACCTTCCCCAAAAGGATAAAGATTGCGTTGAGCGCCACATTATCCGCGAAGAAGGCCGCCTTCATTCGCGACGCGGTGAATGCGACGATGGTCATCGCGAGCGCGGCCGACCCAAGGGCCTGCGGATTCATCGCGTCAAGCATCAGCCCGAGGAGGAATCCGACGACGGCCGCCACCGCGGGACGCGCGCGCACCGCAACGACCAGTGCACCGATCACGAGGAAGTCCACTCCGGCGCGCCAGTCGAGCAGCGGGCGGAGCGTGAAATGCAGCGTGATGAGCAACGCCAGCAGCAGTGCGACGATTACCACGCGAGTCGCGTTCATCGGCTCGCTCCGACCGAATCGCGCGGCGCACGTGCGGAGTCGGCGCGCGCGATACTATCGGCGACCGCGCTGGCCCGCTTCGCATCGAGACTGTCGGCCGCCGCGCGCACGCGCCGCAGCAACGCCTCGGCGCGCGGCTGCCACACACTCTCCACGCCAGCCGTCGCCCGCTCCGGCGAAAGAATCATCACCGAGGTGATCTCCGATGGGCGCACCGCTGGCCGCATCAGATAGCTGCGCGCCCATCCACTCCCCGTGCGCATTTCGCGCAACACCGTGCCAATCAACACGCCGCGCGGGAATATCCCGCCCAGCCCCGAACTCACCACGGGCGTCCCGGCACGCAACTGTGCGCGATACGGCACGCCGTGCAGCTCGAGCAGCCACCCCTCGGCCCCCTCACCCTGATGCGCCGTGACAATCCCGAACGCACCGCCGTCCATCGTCGTGGCGCTCACACGGAAATCCGGATGCGGCCAGATGATCGCAACGCTGGTCGACGGATCGACCTGCTCCACCATACCGACAAGCCCATCCGCGGCGACCACCGCGCTCAATCGTGCGACGCCCTGCTTCGCGCCCGCCGAGAGCATCATCGTGTGCTCCGCGACGTCGCCGCCCCCTACAAGGGCTTCGGCGGGCGTGTAGCCCCACGCGAGCGAGCGCCCAAGGCCGAGGAGTTCACGCAGGCGGGCGTTCTCTGCTTCCACCGCATCCAAGCGCATCGAACGCGTGATGACGCTGTCCGAGACGTGGCGCAACGAGTCATCAACGGTGAATGCGCGCCCAGCGACGGCAGCGCGTTCCTGCAGCGCCGCCAGCGGGCCGATGAAGTTGCTGCGCACGATGCCGGCGACGCGGTCGCGCGGCGCCGCAGGAAGTATCAAGAGCAGGATAGCCACGAGCGCACACGCCACGGCGACGATCGTGTCGACGCCGGAATCTGCTCGAGCCCCGCGCGCCAAGGCGGTCTTACCTCAGGTGCTCAACACCGACCAGTACTTCGCCTCGTCATCGAGGATGCGACCACAACCGCGCACCACGCAGGTCAGCGGATCCTCGTCCACATGGATTGGCAGACCCGTCTCCTGCGTGAGCAGCACATCGAGCCCGCGGATCAACGCGCCGCCGCCCGTCATGACGATGCCGCGATCCACAATATCTGATGCCAGCTCTGGCGGCGTGATTTCCAACGCGCGACGCACCGCATTCACGATCTGCTGGATCGGCTCCTGGCACGCTTCGCGAATTTCCGCGGAGTGCACACGCACCGTCTTCGGGATCCCCGACACGAGATCGCGTCCCTTCACTTCCATTTCGCGCTCTTCACCGAGCGGCGCCGCGCTCCCAATCTGAATCTTGATCTGCTCAGCCGTGGGCTCGCCGATCAACAGGTTGTAGCTCTTCCGCATGAACTGCACGATGCTCATATCGAGTTCATCGCCACCAGTGCGGATCGACGTATCGGAGACGATGCCACTCAGCGCGATGACCGCAATCTCGGTCGTGCCACCGCCGATATCGATCACCATGTTGCCGGTCGGCGTCTCCACCGGAAGTCCGACACCAATCGCCGCTGCCATCGGCTCGGCGACCATGAAGACTTCTTTCGCGCCGGCACCAAGTGCGCTATCACGCACCGCGCGCTTCTCCACTTCCGTGATGCCCGAGGGCACACACACAATCACGCGTGGCTTCACCTTGAACACGTGGTTCTTGATGATCAACTCGAGGAAGAAGCGCAGCATCTTCTCGGTGACATCGAAGTCGGCGATCACGCCGTCCTTCATCGGACGCACCGCAATCACGCCTTCGGGTGTGCGACCAAGCATGCGCTTTGCTTCGAGCCCAACGCCCTTAATCTTTTTCGTCTCACGATCAATCGCGACCACCGAAGGCTCGTTCAGCACGATGCCTTCTCCCTTCACATAGATGAGCGTGTTAGCCGTTCCGAGATCCACCGCGATCGCGTTCGCGGGAAAGAAACCACCATGAGGAAAGAACGGCCACTTCATCGGATAAGAATCTCGTGCGCCCGGGGGGCGAAAACGGCTGAGGGCGGATCAGGCAACACCTTGATAATACTCAAGTTACACGGGTGGCGCACGGTCGGACAAAAACAGCAGTTGAAAGCTCTACGCTGTAAGCGGTACGGGATCGACACTCGAGCAAAAGAGGGGACACCGGAATCCCGGAGCCCCCTCTTCCAGCTTACAGCTTACAGCTTACTGCTTACAGCTTACAGCTCTCAGCGCAGTGCGCCGCTCGAAAGCCTACTTGACGAACTTCGACGCTTCGTGATACTCCATCCCAAACGCCTCAGCCACGCCCTGGTACGTCACCTTCCCGTCCACCACATTCAGCCCCTTGAGGAGCGCCGGATCCTCGCGGAGCGCCTGCTTCCAGCCCTTGTTCGCCAGCTTCAGCGCGTAGGGAAGCGTCGCGTTGGTCAGCGCCAGCGTCGAGGTGCGCGGCACCCCGCCCGGCATGTTGGCCACGCCGTAGTGGATGATCCCGTCTACCGTGTACACGGGATTCTCGTGCGTCGTCGCCTTGATCGTCTCCACGCAGCCGCCCTGATCGATCGCCACGTCCACAATCACCGCCCCCGGACGCATCGTCTTCAAATCCTCCCGGCGGATGAGCTTGGGGGCCTTGGCGCCCGGCAGGAGCACGCCACCAATCACCAGGTCGGCGGTCGCGATCGCCTCAAGGATGTTCTGGCGATTGGAGTAGATCAACTGGACATTCGCCGGCATCACGTCGCTCAGATAGCGAAGCCGCGGTAGCGATGTGTCGAGGATGATCACCTTGGCGCCCATTCCGGCCGCCATCTTGGCCGCATTCACTCCGACGATGCCACCGCCGAGAATCACGACCTTGGCCGGGACCACGCCGGGGACGCCGCCCAAAAGCACGCCGCGCCCGCCGTAGAGCTTCTCGAGGTACTTGGCGCCTTCCTGGACGGCCATCCGCCCTGCGACCTCAGACATCGGGATCAGCAGCGGCAGGTCGCGGTT
>JAYTDH010000035.1:0-5586 GCA_043736095.1 Gemmatimonas sp. | reverse complement strand
GTGAGGCCGGCGACCGCACCACCGCGAAGCGCAGTGCGGAGCGCGCTCGCGGTGGAGTTCTCAGCGGCAGCAGCCACGCGCACGTTGGTCCGGATTGCCACCCACATCCCCAGCACGCCCGCCACGCCGGAGCAGGTCGCGCCGAACACGAACGCCAGCGCGGTCGCGAGCGCGAGCATCGACGCCGATGCGGGGTCGCTTGCTGAGGGTGAGCGAACGAACGCATACAGCGCATACAAGAGCACGCTCGTGGCCGCGGCGAGCGCGGCGATCGTGCTGTACTGCCGTCGCATGAAGGCTTCGGCACCCTCGCGGATGGCGATATGCACCGCGAACATCGCGGGCGTCCCTGACGGACTGCTGAGAAGATTCTTGGCGAGGAAGCCCGCGGCGATGAAAGTGACCGTGCAGGCCGTGACGACGCCCGCGAGGAGCTGCCACTCATTCTGTGGCAAGCCGCTCGTGGTGAGGAGGATAACATCGAGCGCGACGAGCGCGACAAGGAGGGCGACGAGCACGCCCCCGCCGCCTGCCCGCTCGCCCACGGCGTCGCTTGAATTCTGGTGCTGCGCGTTCAAGATGAAGCTCCATTCAGGAGGCTGTGACGACGACCATACGCAAAGTAGAACACCATCCCGATTGCGAGCCAGCCGCACCCCGGCATCTGCTCCACGGAGTGCAGACAACGCGCGAGCCGAGGACACCGAGAATGCCGCCATCGGTGTGCCTGACGCCGATTGCGGCGCCGATGGCGGCGCCGATGCCAACCGCATGGGAGGATCAGCTTCAACAGTTTAGCGGAATTCGAGGGCATCGGTAAGCTCGGGGCGTCGGCGAGGGCTGGGCGAGATTCTTCTGGAGGGATCGGCCCACGCTATTCCACGAGAGGGCTGTGGTGCGCTAGTCTTCAGGGTCGGCGGGCAAGGACGATTCGTTCGTGACGCCGCCTCTCACCTCGGCCCCACACACGATGGACGTTGGCGTCTGCAGGGAGCGCTTCCTCGGCGAGAGTCGGGTGGCCGCTACCCCGAAGTCCGTAGAGAAGCTGATTAAGCTCGGCTTCGGCGTTATCGTCGAGCAGGAGGCAGGGCTGGCCGCTGGTTTTGACGATGCGGCGTACGTGGCGGCCGGCGCCACAATCGGTGATGCAGCCCGCGCCTGGTCGTGTGCCGTCGTCGCGAAGGTCCGCCCACCCCTCGACGACGAGGTGGCCCGCCTCAGGGCAGGACAGACGCTGATCAGCTTTCTCTACCCGGCGTTCAATACGACGCTGGTGGAGGCACTCGCGGCCCGCGGGGTGAACGCGGTGGCGATGGATCAGGTGCCGCGTACGACGCGCGCGCAGAAGGTCGACGCGCTCTCCTCGATGGGCAATCTGTCCGGTTATCGTGCGGTGATCGAGGCCGTGAACGTGATGCAGCGTCCCCTGCGCGGCCAATCGACGGCCGCCGGGAAGATTCATCCCTGCAAAGTGCTGATTATCGGGGCCGGAGTGGCGGGCCTCGCGGCGATTGGTGCCGCGCGTGCACTGGGGGCGATCGTCCGCGCGTTCGATACTCGTCCCGCCGTGCGCGATCAGGTGGCCTCGATGGGAGCTGAGTTCCTCGAGGTGCAGCTCGAGGAGGACGGGAGCGGGAGCGGAGGCTACGCGAAGGAGATGAGCCCCGCCTTCATCGCGGCCGAGATGGAGCTCTTCGCCGCGCAGGCGAAGGAAGTCGACATCATCATCACGACCGCGCTGATCCCCGGGAAGCGGGCTCCGGTGCTCATTACCGCCGAGATGGTGGCGTCGATGAAGCGCGGGGCGGTGGTCGTGGATCTCGCGGCCGAGCAGCAAGGGAATTGCGCGCTGACGGTGCCCGGTGAGGCCGTGCGCGTCCATGGCGTGACGGTGATCGGCTATACGGATCTTCCGTCGCGGATGGCGCAGCAAGCCTCGACGCTGTATGCGACGAACATCGTGCATCTCCTCGAGGAAATGGGTGGTGCAACGAAGTTCGCGATCAGCGAGACGAACGACATTGTGCGGCCGATGACGGTGCTGAAGGCGGGCGCGGTCACGTGGCCGCCGCCGAAGCCGGCTGAGGCGTTGGCCGGTGCCGCTCCGGTCAAGACGAAAGCAGCGCTCTATTCCGCACAACATGGTCCCCCAACTCCCGAGAAACTCGGGAGCGGCTCACGCTGGGGACTTCTCGTCGTCGGACTCGCGCTGTTGGGAATTGGATTCACGGCGCCCCCGACCTTCCTGACGCACTTCACGGTCTTCGTGCTCGCGTGCTTTATCGGCTACCAGGTGATCTGGAGCGTCACGCCGGCACTGCATACGCCTCTGATGAGCGTCACGAACGCCATTAGTGGAATCATCATCATTGGCGGGATGGTGCAGGTGGATGGCTACTCGCCGGCGAGCCTGCTGGGCATTGCGGCGATCATCCTCGCGACCATCAACATTGCCGGCGGGTTCCTCGTCACGCACCGCATGCTTCGGATGTTCCACCGATGACCCAATCGCTTCTGGCGACTTCATACATCGGCGCGGGCGTCCTGTTCATTCTGAGCCTAAAGGGACTCTCGCACCCCGAGACCGCGCGCCGCGGCAATCTGTTCGGCGCAATCGGCATGCTGCTCGCGGTCTTGGCTGTGGCGGTGCACGCGGAGTTGATGACTTCGCCGCTGCTGATTGGCTCGATCCTCGGCGCGGGAATTATCGGCGCCGTGTTGGCGTCACGCGTCGCGATGACGTCGATGCCGCAGTTAGTTGCGATTCTGCACAGTTTCGTTGGCGCGGCTGCCGTGCTCGTGGGGCTGAGCAGTCATCTGCAGCCGGTGCAGGTGCTGGTCGGCACCGAGAAGACGATTCACGATGTCGAGACGGCGCTCGGAGTGTTCATTGGCGCACTGACCTTCACCGGCTCGGTGATTGCGTGGGGCAAACTGCAGGGCGTGATCCGCAGCAAGCCGCTGCTCCTGCCGGGACGGCACGTGCTGAATCTCGCGATGCTTATCGCGAGTCTCTGGCTTGGCGCGATTGTGCTACAGGCAGGTCCGCAGTCGATGCAGGCGTTGCTGCTGATGGCCGCCGTCGCCGGACTTATCGGAATCCATCTCGTGATGGCGATTGGCGGTGCGGATATGCCGGTCGTTGTCTCGATGCTTAATAGCTATTCGGGGTGGGCGGCGTCGGCGGCAGGTTTCATGCTCTCCAACGACCTCCTGATTATCACGGGCGCGCTCGTTGGGTCGTCTGGTGCGATTCTGAGTTACATCATGTGCACGGCGATGAATCGTTCCTTTGTGTCGGTCATTCTCGGGGGCTTCGGAGCGGAAGAAGGGGCCGCGCCCGCGGGCGGCACGGCGGTGATGGAAGGCGAGATGGTGGCGACGACGGTCGAGGAGGTCGTCGAGCAACTGCAGGAGGCCCGCAGCGTGATCATCGTGCCGGGATACGGGATGGCGGTGGCGCAGGCGCAGCACCCGGTGCGCGAGATTGTGGAGATTCTTCGCAAGCGCGGCGTGCAGGTCCGCTTCGCGATTCATCCGGTGGCGGGTCGCCTGCCAGGCCATATGAATGTGTTGTTGGCCGAAGCGAATCTGCCCTACGACATCGTGCTCGAGATGGACGAGATCTCCGCGGACTTCGCGTCGACCGACATCGTGTTGGTGATTGGTGCGAATGACATTGTGAATCCGAGTGCGCTCGATGATCCGTCGAGCCCGATTGCGGGGATGCCGGTGCTTCCGGCCTGGGACGCGGAGAGCTGCATCGTATTCAAGCGTGGTCGAGGCGCCGGATATGCCGGCGTGGAGAACCCGCTCTTCTTCAAACCGAAGACACGAATGCTGTATGGTGATGCGAAGTCCACGGTGGATGCGTTGCTCCGCGCACTGAGAGGGTGAGCCAGTGACGACTTCACCTTCGGCGGCCGAGCTGCCACGCACGCGCTTTCTTTCGCCGACGCAGCAGATCCTCGTCGCGATGATCATCGGGATCGCGCTGGGGACGCTCTATCCCGCGGCGGAGTATCCCGCACTTGCCTCAGCGTTGAAGGTCGGGTCGTCAGTCTTCCTGAGGTTGATCAAGACGCTGATTGTGCCGCTGCTGTTCAGCACGTTGGTCGTCGGCATCGCAGGGCACGGCGACGACATGAAGAAGGTTGGGCGCCTCG
The DNA here is from genome assembly GCA_043736095.1 of Gemmatimonas sp. Lineage (GTDB taxonomy): Bacteria > Gemmatimonadota > Gemmatimonadetes > Gemmatimonadales > Gemmatimonadaceae > Pseudogemmatithrix. The sequence continues at coordinate 1,420 of JAYTDH010000035.1, read as the reverse complement.
CGTTCCGGTCGATTGTCTACTTTGAAATCGTGACGACCCTGGCGCTCGCCGTCGGGTTGATTGCCGTCAACCTTGTCCGTCCTGGCGACGGCATCTCGCTCGCAGGCACGGCCGCGCAGACTGGGACTGAGTACGCCGCGACGAAGGTCACGTTCGCGAGCGTGATGGAGCACATGGTGCCGCAGAGCTTCTTCGAAGCCGCGGCGAAGAACGAGGTGCTCCAGATTGTCGTGTTCGCCATCCTCTTCGCCGTGGGGCTCTCCCGCGTCGAAGGTCGCGCGAAGACCGTGATGCTCGACTTCTGCGACGCGTTGGCCCAGGTGATGTTCAAGTTCACCGGGCTGGTGATGGCGTTCGCGCCGATCGGCATTGGCTGCGCCATTGCCGTGACAATTGGAGCCAGCGGGCTCGGCGTGCTCAAGTCGCTGGCGATTCTTGTGCTCACGCTTTACGGCGCCCTGATTGCCTTCGTGCTGCTCGTGCTACTGCCAACGGCCCTGATTGCGCGCGTTCCGCTTCGGCGCTTCTGGAGCTACGTGAAGGAGCCCTGGCTGATTGCCTTCTCCACGGCGAGTTCGGAGGCGGCACTCCCGAAGGCGATGGAGAATCTCGAGGCGTTTGGGATCCCGCGTCGCATCATCGCGTTCGTGCTGCCGACGGGGTATTCGTTCAACCTCGACGGCTCGACGCTCTATCTCGCGGTCGCGGCGATCTTTGCCGCGCAGGCAGGGGGCATCGAACTCGGGATCGGACAGCAACTCGTCATCATGCTCACGCTGATGCTGACGTCCAAGGGTGTCGCCGGCGTGCCACGCGCCTCGCTTGTGATCTTGTCGGGGGCGCTGGCGATGTTTGGACTTCCGCTCGAAGCCATCGCCCTAATCCTCGGCGTCGATGCCATCATGGATATGGGCCGCACGAGCATCAACCTGCTCGGCAACTGCCTCGCCACGGCGGTGATGGCTCGCTGGGAAGGGGAGTTCCCCGATGCGCCGACTCCCGCCACCCCCGCGTGATGACCACCGCTGCGCCGTCGGAACACGGGCTGGTCCGCGCCGTCGGCGCATTTGGACTTGCCGCAGGGATCGCGAATATCATGGTTGGCGGCGGCATTTATCGGCTCCCCGCCCCCGTTGCCGAGACCCTCGGAGCAGCGGCACCGATCGCGTACGTCGTGTGCGCGGTGGTGATGGGACTCATCGGGCTCTGCATCGCCGAAGCGGGGAGTCGCGTCGCGCTCACCGGAGGTCCGTACGCCTACGTTGAGGTCGCGTTCGGTCCGTTCGCAGGGTACATGACCGGCGTCATGACGTGGATAATCGGGATTACCGCCTTCGGGGCGGTGGCCAACGTCTTCATCGATAGCCTCGGATCAGCGGTCCCGTGGGTTGCGACATCGCAGGGGCGCATTGTGGGCTTG
>JAYTDH010000034.1:0-7660 GCA_043736095.1 Gemmatimonas sp. | reverse complement strand
GCGTTCCGCCGCGCCGTGCTCCGGCTCTTCGTGCGCCTCGAACTCTTTGACGAGGACCAAGCCGCTGGCATGCTCACCTGGCCGCACTCCGGCTTCCATGTCCATACGGCCGTCTGGGTGCGTGAAGACGATCGCGCCTTCGCCACCCGGCTCGCCCGGTACTGTGCTCGGAATCCGATCGCGCTCGAACGGCTGACGTACGACCGGACCGCCACGGCCGTGACCCACCGCTCCGACAAGTCCGAGGGCCCGACGGCGGGGACCGAGACCGTGGACCCGCTGGAGTTCTTGGCTCGAGTCTTGGTGCACATCCCCGACAAGGGCCACGTCACGACGCGGTACTACGGCTGGTATGCCAACCGCCCCCGTGGCATGCGGGAAACGGTGGAGCCCGCAGCAGCGGACGGGCCGCCCGCGATCGTCCCCGCACCACGGCTGGCGCCGAGCGAGGCCACCCGTCGCTGGGCGGCGCTGCTCCAACAGATCTTCGAGGTCGACCCGCTCGCGTGTCCCACCTGCCACAGCGCGATGCGGATCGTCACGCTCATCACCCAGGCCGCGGTGATCGACCAGATCCTCACCCACCTCCAGACCCGCGCCGCCCGTGAGGCCCACGCCGGCGCGCGGAGCCCCCCATCAACGCGGGCCCACGCGAGCCGAGGGCCCCGTGAGTACGGCCCCCCCCCGACGCCCCGCGACCACGCGGGGACGTTCGGCGTGCGCGGCCGTCCCACCGGCGCGTCCGATTGGTCCCCGCCGGCATCGGCCATGCCACGGTGACCGCCGCTCTCACGGCGCGCACGGCGCACGAGCGAGACGGAGAGAGCCCCGCCGCCCGGTACCCGGCGCTGGCGAGGTCGGCGATCGCGCCGTCTGCTCGACGGATAGTCAACCCGCCACGATTGAAACTCCTATCCCGATGAGTTCCTTGGGGAAGCGCCCGTCTACGTAGCACTGGCCGATGATCGGCAGCACCTTTTCATCTACGAAGACGCGCACCGAGTCGCGGACCGCACGCTCTTCTTCCGTCAGCGCGGCGTCAACATTGAAAAGGTCGCCCTCGCGCGGCTTCAGCTGCGGCGAGGCGAGGTAGGTCTCAAGTTCAGTCGTGTGCGGCATCGCAAAGTCCGAAAAAAAGGGTCTCCGGAATCTTAGGCTCGCCACCCCCGCTGCGAGTGCCACCGGACCCTGTTCGGCATGTAGGTTCCTAGGTAGATGCCACACAATGTCCCGCTGATCGCCACGATCGCCGGCGCGTTCGGCCTCGCGCTCGTGCTGGGCTTCATTGCCCTCCGCCTCAAGATGCCAGCGCTTGTTGGCTATCTAGTGGCGGGCGTCGTAGTGGGGCCCTTCTCCCCCGGGTTCACCGCCGACTTAGGCCTCACGCAGCAACTCGCCGAAGTCGGTGTCATCCTGCTGCTCTTCGGTGTCGGGCTTCACCTCTCGCTCGATGACCTGCTCAGCGTCCGCGCCATCGCCGTCACTGGAGCGGTGCTGCGCATTCTCATTGGCACCGCGATGTCGATGGCGCTCGCGATCTGGTGGGGATGGGACTTCGGCGCTGGCCTCATCTTTGGCCTGTCGCTATCGGTGGCCAGCACCGTCGTGCTGCTGCGCGCGCTCGAAGCAGACGGAACGTTGCAATCGCTGACGGGAAAAATCGCGCTTGGTTGGCTGGTGGTCGAGGACATGATCATCGTGCTGGTCCTCGTCCTACTGCCGCCACTGGCGTTGGTGCTCGGTGCTGATGCCGCGCCAGCGCTTCCCGCAGGTCGAGGCTTGGGTACACAGCTCGCCATCACCTTCGGAAAGGTTGCGCTCTTCGTCGCCCTGATGCTCGGCGTCGGCCGACGCGCCTTTCCCTGGCTGCTGATGCAAGTTGCGCGCACCGGCTCGCGCGAGCTCTTCACGCTCTGCGTCGTGGCCGCCGCGATTGGCATCGCTTACGCCGCCGGTGTGCTCTTCGGCGTGTCGTTCGCGCTCGGCGCGTTTTTTGCCGGACTGGTGCTGCAGTCATCAGAGTTCAGTCAACGCGCTGCTGACGAATCATTGCCCCTGCGCGATGCCTTCTCGGTGCTGTTCTTCGTGTCCGTGGGCATGCTCTTCGACCCATCCATTCTCTGGCGACAGCCAGCACAGGTGCTCGCGACTGTAGGGGTCGTTGTCGTGGGCAAAAGCATAGTGACCATCGCGCTGGTGCTCGCGTTCCGCTATCCGCTCAACACGGCTGTCACGGTGGGTGCAGGCCTCGCGCAGATCGGTGAGTTCTCGTTCATCCTCGCGGGAATGGGAATCACACTCGGGCTTTTGCCACCCGAAGGTCGAGACCTCATTCTGGCTGCTGCGGTGATCTCGATCGCAATCAATCCGCTGATCTTTGGGCTCGTGGACCCGGTGCAGCAATGGATACTGAAGCGGTCGTCCAAGGCACGGTTCATGGAGCGCAATCCGGACCGCTTGGCGGAACTGCCGCACTCCATCACGCCCGCGCAACTCACCGGTCACGTGCTCATCGTGGGCTACGGTCGCGTCGGCCGACGCATCGCTGATGTTGTGCGCGGCCTTGGGCTGCCCATTGTGGTTGCCGAACAGAATCGCGAGGTGGTGGCTCGCTTACGAGCAGAAGGAATACCGGCGGTCTCTGGCGATGCCTCGGACGCCGCGGTGCTCAATCAAGGTCACGTCGCGCGTGCACGCGCGCTCGTCATCGCCACCCCTGACGCCGCAGCCGCCCGCGCAATGCTTGAAATCGCGCGCAAGCTGCGTCCAGATCTCCCGGCCATCATTCGCACGCACAGCGACGACGAGACATCACTGCTCCGCGCAGCCGTTGGGCGCGGTTCAGTGGTATTCGGCGAAGAAGAACTCGCAGCAGGTATGGCGCGCGCCGTCTTAGAGCAACTCGGCGATATCAGCGCAGCCACGTCAAAGCCACCGACGAAACCACCGACGAAGCCACCGACGAAACCACCGACGAAACCACCGACGAAACCACCGACGAAACCACCGACGAAACCACCGACGAAACCGGTCGCTTAGCTCGCGGCAACGCGCCGACCTCGCGGCACTTTTTGCGAAACTCGAAACCGTGGTCAATCGGCAGCCCGTTCTCGTGCTGCCACTGATGCACCATCTCGTGCAATAGCGTTTCCACCGCCGATGCAAAGCCATCGCGGCGAATGTGCCGTGCGCTCACGGCAATCTCAGGACCGCTGCCCTCTACACCTGGTGCGTAGTGTCCAAGCCAACGCAGCATGCGGCGCGATACGCGAATGGAGATTTGCTGGAGCTTCGCCGCAAATCGCTCGCCGTTGAGCCGCGTGTGCCACTCCGCCAAGCGCTCGGCGAATACCTCGTCGTCCGGGTGCGTGCGCTCGGGAGCGCGCGGAGGTTTGGTGTGCTTCGGCAACTGATAGGCGAGGATGGCCTGCCGCGCCGTCTGACGCTCCCAAGGCTTCTTGGCCATCACAAAGCGCACGATCTGCGCGTGCATGTAAGTCGGTGCGGTGCAGAACCCCTCGTGAAGGCGCAGCTCGTAGCCTTTGAGCGACACCACAACGCTGCGATTGCGCGTCAGCACGAGCGAACGCACGTGCTGCAGGCCCATGCCCTTCAGTGTGCCGAGCAAAAAGTCAGCTGCACGCGCCGCGTCTTCCGCGTCTTCGGCGTCCTGTTCGTCCACGCCGTTGAGATCATCGTCCTCGACGGCCGTGGCCGGCGCGGGCGCCGACGCTCCAAAGAACTCCGACACCGCAGTGGCAGCGGCATCGAACAGCAGCCCAAGCTGCGACCCATCGTTCTCCGAGCGGCGCTTCATCGAGGGAATACGCGATCGTTGCGCGGCGAGAAGTCGCGGTCCGCTGAGCTCCAGACGCAAGCGCGCACGCGAATCTCTTTGGGCGACACTTCAATCTCTTGAAATGCCGCCGGCAGTCCGCCCCGCGTCCGCTCGCAGAAACTCGTGCTGTGCGAAACCACCATCTTGCGGCCCAGCAAATCCACGGATTCAATGCGCGTCTGATGATCGTGCCCGTTGAGCACGAGGTCTGCACCAATCTGCAGCGCCTCTCCTATTCCGTCGGCGCGATTCACCAAACCCCAACGCCGCGAGAGATCGCCGCGCAACAGGTTGTCAAAGAGTGACTCGCCAAGTGTCACCCATGTTGCCGGACAGAAGTGTTACCCATGTACCCGGGCTGTACCCGAGCGCGGCCTAACCAGCGCTTGCTGCTGGCGGGGATCTTGCTCCAGTTCAATTGACACCTCCCCCTAACCAAGGTTCAGGAGCTGTCCGATGCCGCGGAGCGGTCGGCCAACGCGGCGGTGAGGCGTTCGGGGCCGGCGTTCATCTCGGCACTCGCTTGTTCAGATCCTCATACCAGTTCATCACGACCACCAACGGCGCGGCACCCGGTCGCTCGACCGGCGTCACCACCAGGAACCGCGACCCGTCGGGCGTGACGTCGTAACCCCGCGTGCGAAATCCGCCCAGCCGTCCCGCGTCGCGCTTCTTGAAGAGGAGCACGGGCACGCCGACCTCGCCGCTCGACGGAACGAACGATGCCGAGAGCACCGCGTCGCCCTTGCGGTAGATGATCTCGCGTCCGCCGCGCGTCCAGAGCGGCTGGTCCCCACCGTCGTTCGAGACCTGCCGTCGTCCACCCTTGCCGTCGATGGTGCGCACGTAGACCTCCGCCCGCAGGTTCGCACCGACCTCCGAGTAGACGATCCAGCGTCCGTCCGGGGAGAACGCGGCGTTCTGCTGCGATGTCGGCCGCGGGTCGAGCGGCACGGGTGCACTGCCGCCGGCGATGGGCCCGAGCATCAGGCGGTCGATGTCCCGTGATTCGTGATACGCGACGGTCCGGCCGTCCGGCGACACCGACGACGCCATCTTGTCGCGCGGCGTCACGAGCAGCGTCTCCGCCGCCGTGCCGTCGATCGGCAGTCGCTGCAGGTCGTATGCCGGCGTCTCAACGCTCGCGATTACCGACCGGCTGTCCGGCATCCAGTTGGGGTTGAAGGAGACGCCGGCGCTGCGTGTCAGTTGCGTGAGGACCCGTCGCTGCACGTCGAACAGCGAGATCTGCCAGTTGGGCTCGAGCTTGGTGAGGGTGACCCAACGCCCATCCGGTGAGAGCCGCGGCTCGGCCCACGGTCCGGGCTCCGCGAGCAATGGCTGCTCGTTCCCGGCGCGGTCGGTCCAGAGCACCCGGTGCGGAACGAACCACTCCGACGCCAGGAGGTAGGTGAGGGTCCCATTGGTGGAGACCGCGTAGCCCGCCGTCCCGTCGGTCAGGCTGGTCGCGATGTCCTCGACGACCGGCACAGGCGTTCCCGTCACGCGCAGCGTTGCGGGGTCGAACCGCACCGCGAAGAGCGCACTCTCACGCAGGAACAACAGGTGACCGCTCGACGCGTAACGCGCGATGAACGCGCCTTCCACGAGGATCGTGCGCTTGCCGGTCGCGTACTCCACCGCCTCGATACGCGAGCGCGAGAGCGGCGTGGAGAAGTTGTTGAAGATCGCGGCCTTGCCGCCCGGAAGGGCCTCTGGATACCAGTGCTGGAACTCGCGGCGGACCGTGTCCAGCGTGCTCAGTTGCTGCGGCGCGCCGCCGCCGGGTGGAATGCGCCATAGCCCCTCGGCGTTCTTGGTGTAGAGAATCGAGCCGTCACTCCCCCAACTCACCCCCCCAGTGGCAGCGTCCGCGAGCACGGTGGACGTACCGCCCGACACGGGCAGCTTGCGCACCGAGTTCTGCATGAGGACCACCAACCAGTCGCCCTCGGGGGAGAAGGCGACCTCGGTCGCTCCCTCGGAGCCAGGGATCTTCGTGACTTCGGTGGACCCGAGTTCGCGCGTCACCAGGAGGCGGACGCCGAGGGAGTCCCTGATCGCCTGCACAATCCGTCGGCCGTTGGGCGAGATGGCGATCACGGGGCGATCGTTCGTGGCGACGCTGGTGCGGAAGGCGAACTCCACGCGTTCGCCCGTGCCGTCGGCGGCGCGGCGTCCGAGCAACGCCCAAGTAGCGAGCGCAACACTCGCGACGGCGACGCCGCCCGCGATCATCGCGATCCGGCGCCAGTGGGCGTCGCGCGTGCGCGCGGTCGCCGTGGCAGGGAGGTGCCGCATCGTCCCGCCACCGCCGAGCGCAGCCGCGAACTCCGCCGCCGTGGCGAAGCGGTCGGCGGGCAGCTTCTCGAGTGCCTGCGCGATGGCCGCGGCCACATGTTCGGGCACCGACTTCCGGAACTTCGTCACCGCCTCCACCGGCTCGGCGATGATCTTCATGATGATCTGGTGCGCCGACGCGCCCACATGCGGCGGATTGCCGGCGAGCATCTCGTAGAGCACTGACGCCAGCGAGTAGATGTCCGACCGCCCGGAGATTTCCTTCTCGGCCGTCGCCTGCTCGGGGCTCATGTAGTGCGGCGTGCCGAGACTGAGTCCGGTCTCGGTCATGCGGCCCCCCGCTGCGGCGGAGACGGCGAGCGCGATCCCGAAGTCGGCGACCATGGGCCGACCGTCGTGCATGAGGATGTTCTCGGGCTTGATGTCGCGATGGATCACGCCATGGCGGTGCGCGTAGCCGAGTGCGTCGGCGACCTCACAGGCGATCCGCACCGCCTCTTCCACGCCGAGCTGCGTCTCGCGGTCGAGCTTGGCGCGGAGCGTCTCGCCCTCGATGAACGGCATCACATAGAAGAGGAAGCCGTCGGCCGTGCCGCTGTCGAACAGCGGCAGGATGTGCGGATGACTCAGGCTCGCCGTGGTCTTGATCTCCACCACGAATCGTTCGGCTCCGAGCACCGCGGCGAGCTCGGGCTTGAGGACCTTCACCGCGACCTTGCGGTCGTGCTTGAGGTCCTGCGCGAGGTAGACGGTGGCCATGCCACCGGCGCCGAGTTCGCCCTCGATCGCATAGCGATCCGAGAGCGCGGCGGCCAGCCGTTCAGGGACGGGCGTCATGCCGACGGTGCAGGGGGAAAGGTCGTCTCGCACATAGCACGCAAAGTAGCCCGCCGCGCGGTAATCGCGCGAGGCGCACGTCAGGGCGCGCGCACCCCACCTCACATTGCTGTCCCCGCCCACCCGCTGCATGTTTGCCGAGCCTCGGACCGTGCTGCCACGCCCCGGGCGTCGATCGGCCCAACCACTGACCGGATTCCACCGCATGAATCGTTCGCTGCCGGTGATGGAACAGCGTGGCTTCGGCGAGACGCTCCGACGTGACAAATGGTGGGTTGCCAACATCTTCGTCATCACGGTCCTGAGCAGCTTCCTGGCGTACGCGACTTGGGCGGCATTCCAGAACGCGTACTACACCCACGGGCCGTACCTCTCGCCCTTCTATTCGCCGGAGATCTTCGGTGCCTCACCGCATGCGTGGTTCGGACCGAAGCCAGGTTGGTGGCCGGGGTTCATCCCGTTCTCACCGGCATTGATCATCCTCCCCGTCCCCGCTCTCTTCCGATTCACCTGTTACTACTACCGCGGCGCCTACTACAAGGCGTTCTGGGCCGACCCGCCAGCCTGCTCGGTGGGCGAGCCCCGTAAGACCTACCTCGGCGAGAACTCGTTCCCGCTCATCATGCAGAACGTGCACCGCTACGGGCTGCTGCTCTCGTTCATCTTCCTCGTCTTCCTCTGGCA
>JAYTDH010000033.1:0-4900 GCA_043736095.1 Gemmatimonas sp. | reverse complement strand
GGTGGGATGCAGGTCGGTCTGACGATCCTGACGCGATGAGTGCTCTGTGAAAGGCATATTCATCACGGCCGAACTTGAGGGCGAACTCGCGGAAAAAATCCACGCGCTGCAGATGGAGTTCGACCCGAAGATGGCGCGCGCGCTGCCGCCGCATATCACGCTGACGGGATCCTCAGGGGTGGGGCCGATTCCGTCCAATACGACACTCGCGACATTGAAGGCCGCGATTCTTCCGGTCGCGGCAGCGATGGCACCGGTGACGGTGAGCTTTGGCCCGCCGGAGCGCTTCGTGGGGCGGAACATCGTGTCGCTCCGGATGGATCCGCACGGCCCGCTCCGCGCCCTGCATGAGAAGATTGCGACCTGCGGTCTCACGTTCGGGGCGGCGCGATTTCCGTTTACACCGCACTGCACGCTCAACCTCTATCCTGAACTGACGCAAGCGAAACTCAGGAAGATGATGGCGGTGCGGATTGACGAGCCCTTTACGATTCGCCTGATGCGCGTCTATCACACCGAGGAACCGCAGCCGCCCGTGCTTCTCTTCGACGCACCGCTTAGCGGCTAATCAACGGCAAATCAACGGCAAATCAACGGCAAATCAGCGGCTAGTCTGCATCTAGTCAGCAGCTCGTCCCCCATTAACGCAGCGCTTTCGCAATCGCCCCTTCGATATCCTGTTGTCCACCCGTGCCGCCGTAGACGACCTTTCCGGTCTTGTCGAGCACCACGACATAGCTCGTTGCCGGCACGTCATACGCCTCAACCGCATTACCGCGTCGATCATAGAAGTGCGTGAAGCCCAGGAGATGCTCGGCGACGTACCGACGTACGCGCTCGTCTGACTGGTTCACACTCACGGCAACGCCCACAAATCGTACGCGATTGGCATAGCGCCGCTGCGCCGCCGTGATGGTCGGCTCGAGCTCGCGGCAGTTGCTGCACCATGTCGCCCAGAACTCAATGACTGTCGGTTTGCCGTTTCCGATGACACTCGCGAGATCAGCGGCCTGCCCCGCGAGCGTCTCGACTGCCGCACCGGGACCCGCGGTGCCGAGCGGAAGACCAACTTCCTGTGCGTTGACGCCGTTGGCAATCAGGACGAACGACAGCGCGGTGACACCGCGACGAAGGAACGCGATCATATCAGAAGTTTCCCCATTTCAATTAAGTAGTACTGCGCGACGCCGAGCATGACGACGCCGAAGCCCTTCTTCACCCAATTCATCCAGTTACCGGCACGCGGTAGGCGCGCGAGCGCGCCGCTCGAGAGACCAACCGCGACGAGCAGGGTGCACATCCCGAGCGAGAACATCAACAGATACACGAAACCGAGCGTGGGGCTCCCTTGGGAACTGACCCAGGTGAGAATCGCGGCCATCACCGGCGCACCACACGGCGCGGCGACGAGGCCGGACATCGCGCCCATAATGAAGGCACCGCTCGCGCGACCAGCCGTGCCGGCGGTTGCGGCTCGCTCTGTGAGGGCGGCCGGCAGGCGAATGGGGACGACATCGAACATCGCGAGCGCGGCGAGAATCATCATGTTGGCCATGGCGAAGTACAGCCAGGGATTCGTGCTGATGGTGCCGAATATCGTACCAGTCACGCCGGCGATAATTCCAAGCGTTGAATAGACGGTCGCGAGTCCGATTACATACGCGGCCGTGAGAATCGCGGTGCGGAAACGCGGGGGTTTCGTGTCGCCGACCGTTTGCCCGCCAACGATGGCGGCGGTGATCGGAATCATCGGATAAATGCAGGGATTCAAGCTCGTGAGCACCCCGGCGAGGAACACGACCCCTGCTGCGGTGAGCGGGCTCGAGGACAACTGCGCGGTGAGGCCGGAGAAATCCATGTGGGCGATTCGGAAGCGATGCGTTACGGAGAAGGCGTTGCAGTAACGCCAAGAATGATGAGCGTGGTGCCGGCGGTGACGGGGCCGGCGAGCCGCTGATGGAGCACGCGTCCGGCGCCTAAGGAGCGTATCTCTACGCCCACCCTAGCTGAATCGTGGAGGACGCCGAGAAGTTCGCGTGCGGCGACCTGATCGCCCGGGCGCACAGCGGGGGCCCAGCGGCCGGCGATCGGGGCGAGCGAGGCGTCGCGGTGAGGGAGGACGAGCGGCGCGGGATGGGCCCGTCGCTGGAGCGCGGACTCCGTAGGGAACTCGACATCGATGCGGAGTGTCGCGGGCCGCGTCACGTTGCGGGAGGTGTCGAGCATGCCGAACTCCTCGAGCACGGCGCGCGCGCCGCGTACGAAGGCGCGTGTCGCTGCTGCGTCGACGCGGCTGGCGCTGGTCTCGAAGACGGTGATGGCGGGTACGCCCGAGAGATGTGCCGCCGTCTGCAGATATCGGGAGGTCTCGAGGGTCCGTGGCCCGGCATCGTCCCAGACAATGACGGGCGTGCCCCAAGCGCGAGCGAGGATGAGCGCGGCGGTGTCTACCGAGAGATCCACCCCTGGGCGCGCGGCGTAGGCGAAGGCGCCCACGGCCTCCTCGCCATCAGACCCGTGCATATCTACCAGAAAGTCGCTTTGTGATACTATTTCGCGCATCACCCGCGCTGCGAGACGCTCGGTGGGCGCGCCATTCGTGCGGCCCGGGAACACGCGATTCAGGTTGAGCGAGTCGAGCGGACTCAGCTGGGCGAGGCCCGCATGGTACCCCGCCGCGTTCACCGGCGAGACCAAGAGCACGCGCCCAGCCAGGAGTTGGCCGTCGAGCTCACGCCGCAATCGCTCGACCGCGCGGATCGCCGCGACCTTTCCGCCGTGCACTCCCGCCACGAAGGTGACCGTCGGACCAGCGCTCGGCCCTGTGACGACCGTCACAGGAAGCGCGCCGCTCTCGAGTGTATCTTCCTCGTGGAGGGTCGCTGGACGGGAACCTCCGCAAGCGACCGAAACTATGAGAAGGGCAGCGAGGGCCACACCGCGAAACGTCAGCGCACCCCCGCTCGTCTTTCCTTCGTCCCCACTTCGGAGCCCAGCAATGCTCGACCGCATACGTACAATGTATTCGGCCCTCAGTAGCACCGTCGCGGCGGCATGGGCCCCGCTCACCATTGGGCTCGTCGCGATCGGCGTGCTCTTCGGGATTGACGGACGCGCCTAAGGCCTCCGCTGAGGACTTTCCGGCCGCTGAGGATCCGCGACCCGCGCGCGACCCCTGCTCTGCTGAAGGCGTTACCTTTGTGTTGTGTGTGCGCCGCGGAGGACCCGGCCTGGGTCTTTCGCGGCGCACCGCCTACCGCCCGCCCGACAGGAGATTCATAGTGGCACCGCAGTTCATCTATGTGATGAAGGCGCTCAAGAAGGTGATTCCCCCTTCGCGCATCATCCTCGACGATATCTGGCTCTCGTTCTATCCCGGCGCCAAGATTGGCGTGCTCGGCCCCAACGGCGCAGGAAAGTCGTCGCTGCTGAAGATCATGGCTGGGGTCGATCAAGACTTTCAAGGCGAGGCATGGGCCCATAAGGGCACCAAGATTGGCTATCTCGCGCAGGAGCCGAAGCTCGACGAGTCGCTCACCGTGCGCGGCAACGTCGAACTGGCCGTGCAAGAACAGCGCAATCTCATGAATCGGTTTGAGGCGATTTCTGCGAAGTTCGCCGAACCGATGAGCGATGATGAGATGAATGCGCTGATTGAGGAACAGGGGAAGGTCCAAGAGCGCATCGATGCGATGGATCTCTGGAATCTCGACAACAAGATCGAAGTCGCGATGGACGCGCTACGCTTGCCGCCCGGCGATGCCGCGGTGACGCATCTCTCCGGTGGCGAGCGGCGTCGCGTGGCGCTCTGCCGCGTGCTGCTCGAACAGCCGGACATGTTGCTCCTCGACGAACCGACGAATCACCTGGACGCCGAGTCGGTGGCGTGGCTGGAGCACTTCTTGGAGAGTTTCCCGGGCACGGTCGTCGCGATCACGCACGATCGCTACTTCCTTGATAACGTGGCGAAGTGGATCCTCGAGCTCGACCGTGGGCGCGGTGTGCCGTACGAGGGGAACTACTCCGGCTGGCTCGACCAGAAGGCGACACGAATGCAGCAGGAAGAGAAGGTCGCATCGGCGCGCCAACGCTCGCTCGCCCGCGAGCTCGAGTGGGTGCGCATGGCACCGCGCGCGCGTCAGGCCAAGAGCAAGGCCCGCCTCCAGAACTACGAGGAGCTCGCGAGCGAGGCGCAGCAGGAGAAGATTGCCTCCAACGAAATCATCATCCCGCCGGCACCGCGACTCGGCAACGACGTGGTTATCGCGAAGGGACTGCGGAAGGGGTTTGGCGACAAGTTGTTGATTGACGGACTCGACTTCTCGCTCCCGCGCGGCGGAATCGTCGGCGTGATTGGGCCGAACGGCGCAGGCAAGTCGACGCTGTTTAAGATGATCACTGGCCAAGAGACGCCAGATGGTGGCTCGCTCAAAGTTGGCGAGACGGTGCAACTGGCCTATGTCGATCAGTCCCGCACACTCAATGGCAAGAAGTCAGTGTGGGAGGAGGTCAGCGGCGGGAACGAGCTGATCCTGGTTGGGAAGAAGGAGATGAACACCCGCGCCTACCTCTCGACCTTCAACTTCAAGGGAACGGACCAACAGAAGAAGGTCGAGATCCTGTCCGGCGGTGAGCGCAACCGTTTGCACCTCGCCAAGACGGTACTGAGCGGCGGCAACCTATTGTTGCTCGACGAACCGACGAATGATCTCGACGTCGACACGCTCCGCGCATTGGAAGAGGCGCTCGCCGACTACTCCGGCTGCGCCGTGGTGATCTCGCACGATCGGTGGTTCTTAGATCGTCTGGCGACGCACATCCTCGCGTTCGAAGGCGACTCTGAAGTGGTGTGGTTCGAAGGCAACTACGGTGCGTACATCGAGGATCTGCGCCGCCGAAA
>JAYTDH010000032.1:0-6707 GCA_043736095.1 Gemmatimonas sp. | reverse complement strand
GCGGGTGCACCGCTGGCGTACGCGATTGAGTTGTTGGAACGCTACGCCGATGAGATCGCCACGCTGCTGCGCCTGACATACGGCGAGGCCAAGCTCCCCGAGGATGTCCCGCCTTCTGTGCTCCGCTCGTCGTGATTCTGTCATGGATCCCGGGTATGACAAAGGGCCGCCCGAAGGGGCGGCCCTCTTTCATCCTACGACGTTTATCGATTCGTGCGAGTGCCGAAGGGGGGACTCGAACCCCCACGGGCTTACGCCCACTGCGCCCTGAACGCAGCGCGTCTACCAATTCCACCACTCCGGCGTGGACAGGGAACGTACCGGGAGCGGATACCCAAGTCAACGTTCAATCGTCATCCTTCTGCCTCGTGTTGAACCAAAATCATCTCTGAGATGAACAAGCCCGCGCCCGACGACGCCATCGTCCCCATCGCTCGCAATCGGCGGGCCTCACACGACTACGAGATTCTCGAGACGTGGGAGGCGGGCGTGATGCTGACCGGGACTGAAGTGAAGTCGCTACGTGATGGGCGCGCGCAGATTACCGATGCCTATGGGGTCATCAAGGACGGCGCCGTCTGGTTGCTCAACGCCAACATCGCGCCGTACGCGATGGGCAACATCTGGAATCATGATGCCACGCGCTCGCGAAAGCTTCTGCTCCACGCAAAGGAGATCCGGCATATGATCGGTGCCGTCGAGCGGAAAGGGCTGACGCTCATCGCACTCGATCTCTATTTCAAGCACGGGCGCGTGAAGCTCAAGCTCGGACTCGGGCGCGGCAAGAAGAGCCACGACAAGCGCGCCGACCTCAAGGAAAAGGACGATGCGCGCGATATGGCGCGCGCCTTGCGGAGCTCGAAGTGAGAGTGATGCGACGCGTTCTGGCAGGCGCAGCAACGATGTTTGTCCTCGGCGCGGCTGCGGCATCGCCGCCGGGGAACGCCATCCGCGTGAAGGGAGTGAACATCGATACGGTGGTCACACTGCTGTCGTCGGATGGTGGTGGGCTCGTGCCGCTGGACGTGATGGCGCGCCTACTAGGTGGCGCGCTCGATTCCGCTGCCGGCGGGCGATGGCGTCTGGCGATTGCCGGGACCGCGCTGGAGTTCCGCACCGGAAGTCCGTTCGTCACCTACAACGGGTACGCGTTGCCGATGATCGAATCGGTCCGTGTCGCTGACGGAATGCCGCACGCGCCGCTCCAATTGTTTAGCGAGATCATCCCGCGATTTGGGATCGGTGTGTTGTGGGATCGTGCCCGATGGGAAGTGCGACTGTTTCAGGGGATCGCCCGACGCACCCCGGCGATTCCGCGCGATGGGGAAGGGGTCGTCACGCCGGTTCGCGCGGACGCTCCCGCTGCGGCGACCATCGTCGTGCCGACCCGAGCGCCGAGCGCGCCGAGCGCGCCGAGCGCACCGAGCGCACCGATCGGCCTCTCGCGCCGCTATACCGTGGCCGTCGATGCGGGACATGGCGGCGTCGATCCCGGCAATCCCGGCGTCGTGTTGAATGGGCGCCGCCTGAATGAGGCGCGGCTCACGCTCGCGATGGCGCTCAAGCTGGAGACCGAGTTGCGGGCCCGCGGCATCGACGTCGTGATGACGCGGCGACGCGATACGTTGATCGCGCTACACGAACGGGGGCCAATCGCCAACGCGCGCCAAGCGGATCTCTTTGTCTCGTTGCACACCAACGCGGCGAATCCCAATTGGCGCAATGGATCGGCGGTGCGCGGTGTCGAGACGTACTTCCTCTCCACGGCCCGCACTGAAGATGAGCGCCGCGTGGCCTCAATGGAGAACGATGTCGTCCGGTTCGAGACCGCGACTGAGACACCGAAGGGCGATCCGCTCTCGTTCATCCTCAACGACCTCGCGCAGAACGAACATCTCCGAGAGTCGTCGGATCTCGCACAGTTGGTGCAGTCGCGGCTCGCCGGTGCGCACCCCGGCCCAAGCCGCGGCGTGAAGCAGGCGGGCTTTTCCGTGTTGATGCGCGCGTATATGCCAGCGATCCTCGTGGAGGTCGGGTTCGGCACGAACCCCGCCGACGCCGCCTGGATGGGAAGTGATCCCGGACAGCGCGAGGTTGCGGTCTCCGTCGCTGATGCCGTCTTCGAGTATCTGCAGCACTACGAGCGGCGCACCCGATCGGCGGTGCGCCCGTGACGCGGCCGATGCTCTCGGCGCTCGAGGTCACGCTCGCGGGCATCACGTTCCAGAATCCGGTCCTGCTCGCGGCGGGCACCGCGGCGTACGGACGCGAGCTCGCCGATGTCATGCCGCTCGAGGAACTCGGCGGTCTCGTGACGAAGGCCGTCAGCTTGGAGCCGCGCCACGGGGCACCCGCGCCGCGCGTGGCCGACTTCGATGGCGGGATGATCAACGCGGTCGGGTTGGCGAATCCCGGTGTGGACGCGGTGAAGGCGCACGATCTGCCGTGGATCGCCCAGCATCTGCGCCGCCCAAAGGTGCTCGTGAATGTGGTGGGGCGAGAGGCCGCGGATTTCGGTCAGGTGGTTGCGCGACTCGATGACGCGGCGGGCTTCGCGGGATATGAGCTCAACGTCAGCTGCCCCAATGTGAAGCAGGGCGGACTGGAGTTCGGCGCGGATCCGGACGCCCTGCATGCGGTAATCGCTGGCGCGCGCGCGGCGACCAAGCGTCCGCTCTTCGTGAAGCTCTCGCCGACGCTGCCGAATGTCGGTGATGTCGCGAAGCGCGCGGTGGATGCGGGCGCGGATGGCATCACCGTGATCAACACGATCCCTGGACTTGTCGTTGATGTCGACCGTCGCAAACCGATGTTGGGCTTTGGTTCTGGCGGCGTGAGTGGTCCAGGACTGCTCGCCGTCGGCGTGCTCGCCACGTGGCGGGTGCGGAACGCCGTGCGCGTCCCGATTCTCGGTGCGGGCGGAATCCAACAGGCGAGCGATGTGCTGCAGTTCCTGATTGCGGGCGCGAGCGCGGTAGCGATCGGCACGGCGGCGCTCGCCGATCCCAAGTTGCCGACGCGCATCGTACGCGATCTCGAACGGTGGTGCGAGCGCCACCGGGTCGCGCGCCTGAGTGATCTCGTCGGCACGTTGGAGTGGCCGTCGTGACCCCAGGAGATGCCGTCACCAGCCCGCTGCGTGCGCAGCCGATTATTGCGTTGGACGTCCCGTCGCTGGATGCGGCGCGTGCGCTCTGCGATCGGCTCGGATCGGACGCGGATTTCGTAAAGGTCGGACTCGAGCTTTTCACGGCCGAGGGGCCGCGTGTGGTGGAGTGGCTACGCGGCGCAGGGAAGCGGGTCTTTCTTGATCTCAAGCTGCTCGACATTCCGAACACGGTGCGAGGCGCGGCCCGCAGTGCGGCGAGCATGGACGTCTCCCTGCTGACGGTCCACGGCTACGGCGGGGCGCCGATGGTCGAGGCGGCGGTCGAGGGAGCAGGGCGGGGTACGGGCATCCTCGTGGTGACGGTGCTGACGAGCTTCGATGCCCCAGCGCTCGGCATCGCGCTGGGTCGGGAGACGCCGGAACTCGGCGCCGAAGTGTTGCGTCTCGCGCGAGTGGCGGAGGTCGCGGGCGCGCACGGCATCGTGTGCTCGGGGCATGAAGTGCACGCCGTGCGCACGAGCTCTCCGCGGCTCAAGCCTCTGGTGCCGGGCATTCGTTTGGCGGGCGGGGCATCGCACGATCAGGCGCGGATCGCGACCCCCGAGCGGGCCGCGGCCGACGGCGCCGCGTATCTAGTGCTCGGTCGGGCGGTCACGGAAGCGGCGGATCCGCCTGCGGTGCTGAGGGAAATCCTCGCGAGCTTGCGGATGCCGAGCGCCGGCTGAGGCGAGCAGTCGGCTGAGGCGAGCAGTCGGCCATCGAGCGCTGGGGCATTCGCGAGAGATGGCGGGGCAGGGCGATCCGCGGAGAATCTGCACTTCCGCGTGATTCCGTACACGTGCGTCATGCCCCTTGTGTCAAGGGCCTCCCCCGATTATCCTGTGTGTCTGTCCAAAATGGGCAGTCGGAATGAGTTCCGTTCCCGCGGTTTTGTGTCCTCTCGGAGTCCTCGTGAAAGTTCGTAGCAGCGTCAAGCCGATCTGCGAGCATTGCAAAGTGGTGAAGCGTGCAGGTGTCACGCGCATCATCTGCAAGCGCAATCCCAAGCATAAGCAGCGTCAGGGTTAATCGACTATGGCACGTATTTCTGGCGTGGATCTTCCGCGCGATAAAAAGGTCGAGATCGGCCTGACCTACATCTACGGGATCGGGCGCGTGACTTCGCGCAAGATTCTCGAGGCCACCGGGGTCAACCCGGAGCAGCGCATCCGTGACCTCTCGGACGCTGATGTCAACAAGCTGCGTCAGGAGATCGAGCGCTTGTATCGTGTCGAGGGCGCGTTGCGCACCGAGATTTCGATGAACATCAAGCGCCTCATGGACATCGGATCGTACCGTGGCATCCGCCACCGTCGCGGTCTGCCGGTCCGTGGGCAGCGTACGCACACCAACGCCCGCACGAAGAAGGGGCCGCGCCGCGCGATCGCGGGCAAGAAGAAGGTCACCAAGTAATGGCTATCGGAAAGAAGACCAAGAAGGTCGTCGACGCCGAAGGCGTCGCGCACGTCAACGCGACCTTCAACAATACGCTGATCACGATCACCGATGCGCACGGCAACGCCGTGGCGTGGGGCACGTCCGGAAAGGCCGGCTTCAAGGGATCGAAGAAGTCCACGCCGTTCGCGGCCACCGTCGCCGCCGAGCAGTGCGCGCGCGAGGCGATGTCGCTCGGTGTTCGTCGCGTCCACGTGAAGGTGCAGGGCCCGGGTTCTGGCCGCGAGTCGGCTATCCAGGCGCTCGCCGCTGCTGGGCTCCAGGTCAAGTCCATCAAGGACGTGACTCCGATCCCGCACAACGGCTGCCGGCCGCCCAAGCGCCGGAGGGTCTAAGCCATGCGTTATACAGGTCCCAGTTGCCGGCAGTGCCGGCGTGAAGGTACGAAGCTCTTCCTCAAGGGCACCAAGTGCTTCACCGAGAAGTGCCCGGTTGAGCGCCGTCCCTTCGCCCCTGGCCAGCACGGTCAGACGACGGCTCGCCGCCGCAAGGTCAGCGAGTACGCGAAGCAGCTCCGTGAGAAGCAGAAGATCAAGCGCATCTATGGGCTCAGCGAGAAGCAGTTCCGCAACACCTTCGAGCGCGTGTCATCGCTCCCTGGCGTGACGGGTCACAACCTCCTCGCCGCGCTCGAGAGCCGCCTCGACAACATGGTGTATCGCATGGGCTTCGCCGCGAGCCGCAAGGCTGCGCGTCAGCTCATCCGCCACCGTCACGTCGAAGTGAATGGCAAGGGTGTCGACATCCCGAGCTTCGTGGTGCTCCCGGGTCAGGAGATCCGGATGCGCACGTCCTCGCGTGAACTCGATGTGGTGAAGGCCGCCCTCGAAGTCGCCGCTCGCGGCACCACGCCGACCTGGCTGGCCGTCGACAAGGACACGTTCTCCGGCCGCATGCTCGAGCGTCCGCAGCGCCAGTCCATCCCGATCGCCGCCCAGGAACAGCTGGTCGTCGAGCTCTACTCGAAGTAAGCAAGAGGCAGCTACAAGCTGAAAGCTGTAAGTGGAAAGACAACCGCGGTACGCTTGCCACTTACCGCTCACAGCTTACGGCCGCCGTTAGAAAAGACTCCCTAACAGTCTTACGAGCGTACCGCGCGTTAGGGGCGGGGTACGGCGTCGGTGGCGCGTCAACGCCATCGTGACACACCACTCTCAAGGATCCCACCGAATGTCTCAGACGATCGACCTTCGCGGACTCGTCCGCCCGCAGCTCGTCGAAATGACGAAGCGCGAGGACAACGCGAATCTTGCCGAGTTCAAGTTGCAGCCGCTCGAGCGTGGCTTTGGTCACACGCTCGGCAACGCCATGCGCCGCATGCTCCTCTCGAGCCTTCGTGGCTCGGCGGTGTGGGGCTTCCGCATCGATGGCGTGCTCCACGAGCACCAGACGATCCAGGGTGTTGTTGAAGATGTGCACCAGATCATCTCCAACCTCAAGACGCTCACCCTCGCCCTCGATGAGGACGTGGAAGAAGCAATCCTGCGCGTCCGCGTCTCCAAGGCGGGTGTCGTCACCGCCGGACAGCTCGAGTTGCCGGCTGGCGTGCGCATCGTAGATGGCGCGCACCACATCATGACGCTGACGGACGAGCGCGATCTCTCGATCGAGCTCTACGTGAACAAGGGACGCGGATACATCGAGGCCGAGCAGCATCCCTTCGATCGTTCGCTCCCGGTGGATCTCGTCCGTATCGACTCGATCTACTCGCCGGTCAAGCGCGCCAACTTCGCCGTCGCCGAGACGCGCGTTGGCGAGCGCACCGACTACGATCGTCTCTCCATGACGGTCGAGACCAACGGCACGATTTCGCCGGAACAGGCGGTCAGCTACGCCGCCGCGCTGGCGCAGACGCACTTCCAGTACTTTGCGTCCTTCGGTTCGCACACGGCCGCAGCGGTTGCGGTGCCGGGCGCTGAGGGGAACTCGGACGCCGCTCGCCTCGCCGAGCTGCTCCGGACTCCGATCGACGATCTCCAACTCTCCGTCCGCTCGGTCAATTCGTTGAAGAACTCGAGCATTCGCTCACTCGGCGACTTGGTCCGTCAGACGGAAGCACAGATTCTGCAAGTCAAGAATTTCGGCAAGAAGTCCCTCCAGGAGA
>JAYTDH010000031.1:0-2495 GCA_043736095.1 Gemmatimonas sp. | reverse complement strand
GGCGCGGCGCACGTCTTCCTCGGTGTCGTAAGTGGTGAGCATGAGGATACGGGCGCTGGGAAACTCCGCGCGTAGCTGGCGCGTGGCTTCGATGCCGTCAAGCACGGGCATCCGCACGTCCATCAGCGTCACGTCGGGGCGGTGCTGGCGAAATTGAGCGAGGGCTTGCGCGCCGTCTTCCGCCTGCGCGATGACGGTGACGCGCGGCTCGAATTGCAGCACGGCGGCCAGGCCCGCGCGCACGACGTAGTGATCGTCGGCCAGCAGCAGGCGAATGGGCGGCGTCCTGGCGGAAGGATTTGTCATTCGATTCAGTGGTTCGGCGTCCGGTCGAGAGGCGCGGTCAGCGTCACCGTTGTTCCCCGGCCCGGCGCACTTTCCAGGGCCAGCGTGCCGCCGAGGCGTTGGGCGCGCTCGCGCATTCCGTGCAGGCCAAAGTGTCCGGTGCCCGCACCAGGCACGGCGGCGGGTGTGAAGCCCGCGCCGTCGTCGGTGATGCGCAACGTGAGGGCCGACCCGGCGAACCCCACTTCAATGAAGATGTTTTTCGCGCGCCCGTGTTTCACCGCGTTCGTCAGCGATTCCTGGGCGATGCGGAGTGAATGGTTGACCGTCAGTTCCTCCAACGGGCGGGGCGGGCCGGTGCTTTTCACTTTCACAATCAAATTGCCGCCGAGACTCATGCTCTGCGCCAGCTCGCGGAGTTCGGCGACGAGGTCGGTCAACGCGCCCCCGCCGCTCTCGCGCAGATTCCACACCGAGCGTCGCAATTCCTCGCGGCTGCGTTCGAGCAACTGCCGCGCGGTCTCGACGTGCGGAGGCGCTGGCTCCGCCGACTGCCGCGCGGCGAGGCTGGCGGCTTCAAGCTGGAGCGCGACGCCGGTGAGGCTTTGCTGCAAGGTGTCGTGCAACTCGGCGGCGATGCGCGTGCGTTCGCCGAGCGTGGCGTCGAACTCCACTTCGGCGTCGTGGCGCGAACGAATTTCGCGCGCGAGTTGCGCGGTGCGTTTCTCCACGCGGCGCCGCAGGGTGAAAGCCCAGAGCATCGCGAGCAGCAGCGCGCCCAGGCCGACGCTCAGAATCATTAACAGCCGTCGCTGGTTCAGCCACGGCCCGGCGCGCAGCACCACGACATCGCGCCGTTCGCGCAGGAGCAGCGCGAAGCCGTCCGGCACGCCGCCGCTGCGCCACGCCCGTTCGCTCGCGCGTCCGTCGCACACGCCCGTCAATTCCAGCACGCTGCCCGGCTCGATCTGTTCGGGCCAGGCGAGTTTCTCGTCGCGTGCCAGGGCGGCGATGAAGCTGACGCCATCATTCTCGAGATAGAAGTTGATGTTGCGGCCATCGCGTTGCACGGCGCGCAGCGTGCCGCTCATGCGCACGAGCCGCTGGTCCGCGTCGGCAATCCCCGGGCCGTCGAGCAGTTGCCGGGCGGTGAAGACTTGCGGGGCCGGTTCGTTGGTGTGGCCAATGACCCGATAGACGGCGTCGAAGAGACCGGCGCTGTTGCCGGTTAATCCAGGAAAGCCCGCCGCCTCGACTTCATCGCCGAGCCGAAGAGGTTCAAGACTGGCGCTGTTCACGCGCACGCCGAACCGGCCGTTTTGCAGCACGAGATATTCGCCCGGTTGATGCCACGTCACCACGCCGCGCAATCGGGTGCGATGCGCATCCAAGCCCTCGGGCCGGTAGCGCAGCAGTTCATTCGGCGCGACGAGCGGCGCGGCAAAGGGGTCCGGCACCGCCGCGCGGATCACGGAGATGGCGTCGAGGTTGTTGACCAGCAGGCGCACGTTCGTCTGTTGGCGGCGCGGATTGTCCCGCGCGATGCAGACGCCGCGCACGCGCACCGCGGCGTCCACCAGGCCAGCTCCGTTCTCACCACCGAAACGCAGCACCCAGGCATCGAACAGTCCCACGGGCGTCGCCACGCGCAAGATGAGCCGGGTCGGCGTCAGGGTGTCGTCCACCGCGGCCGAGCGCACGATGCCCGCCGCTTCGATGTAGCGACAATCGAACCGTCCTGAGCGCACGTCATCGAAGCTCGCGCGGATCGGTTCCGGCAGCGCGTTGGTGCCGAGCAGGGTGTAAACCGTGGCGTTGATGCGCGGACTGAAATTTCCTTCGACGGCGACCCCTTCCAGTTCCACGACGGCGCCGGGCCGCAACGTGCGGGCCACATCCGTGGTCGCCCGGTTCACGAAAATGCCGCCGGAGTCATCTTGAATCACGAGATCACCCAAACCTTCGGGCCGGTAATAGGTCACCACCCCGCGCACGCGCACCGCCGGATGCTGACGCAAAGCCTGCTCCGAGAGATGCAGGATTTCGTCCACGCGCGTGAGGGTGGCGGCACTCGCCCAGCCGGGAGCCAGCGCGAGCAGCGCGACCACGACGGGCAGACCTGGTTGAAAGCGGTTTTTCAAACTTGAGGGCGGAGATTATCAAAACGACCTCGCGCCGACAAACCCTGACCGACTACCCGATCGGGTAGT
>JAYTDH010000030.1:0-5284 GCA_043736095.1 Gemmatimonas sp. | reverse complement strand
TCGAGAAGGTCGCACGAGCGCGGCAACTGCTCGATGCCGCGCGGTCGCCCGCGTTACTCGAGGTGGATGGTGGAATCGCGCGCGAGACAATCGCCGCATGCTGGCGCGCCGGCGCCGACACCTTCGTGGCCGGCAACGCCGTCTTTTCGGCAACGGATCCGAAAGCGGAGATCGGCGCGCTTCGCGCGCTGTGCGCGGAGCAGGCGTGAGCGGGAGGTTGCAGTGGGGGGTTATCGCCGCAGTGATCGCGATGCTCGCGGCAGGACTCTACTTCACGAGCACCAAGCTCGGCGCCGAGCTCTTCCCGCTGAAGATTGGCGCCACGGCACCGGACTTCAGTGCGAAGCCCCTCGCCGAGGGCTCGACGCCCAAGGGCATTGCCGACTATGCGGGCGAGGTCGTGCTACTCAACATCTGGGCGACCTGGTGCGGCCCCTGCCGCGTCGAGATGCCCTCGATGCAGCGCCTCGAGGAACAGCTCGGCCCGAAGGGCCTGCGCATCGTGGCCGTGAGCGTCGATGTCGCGGGGATGGAACCGCGAATCAGGGAATTCGCCGAAGAGCTCAAGCTCGGCTTCGAGATCCTGCACGACGCTCCGGGGGAGATCCAGACGGGTTACCAGACGACCGGTGTGCCCGAGACGTTCATCATCGGACGCGATGGCCGAGTGCGACGTCGTGTGATTGGCGCGGATGACTGGTCGAGCCCGGCGAATATCGCCTTCCTCGAGCGGCTCCTCGCCGAGCCCAAGCCGGAGTGAGCGCGACCCGCCGAATGCGGATCCTCGGCATCGAGAGTTCCTGCGACGAGACATCTGCGGCGGTGGTGCGCGGCCCGTCGAGCGCGCCTTGTCTCGACTCTCTCGTAATTCTCTCGCAGGACGTGCACCGCCTATTCGGCGGTGTGGTGCCGGAGATTGCCTCTCGTGAGCATCTCACGGCTATCGTGCCTGTGACCACGCAGGCGCTCGCCGACGCTGGTGTGCGGCTCGATGAGATCGATGCCATCGCCGTCACGCACGCACCGGGACTCGTGGGCGCGTTGCTGGTGGGTGTGAGCTACGCCAAAGCACTCGCCTACGCGACCGGAAAACCGATTATCGGCGTGCATCACATGGAAGGGCACCTCTTCGCGACGGCACTCGAGCATCCCGACGCGACGCCCCCTTTCACTGCCCTGCTTGTTTCGGGTGGCCACACACTTCTGCTCGAGGTCCCAGCGTGGGGCGAGTATCGCCTCCTCGGCCGCACACGCGATGATGCTGCTGGTGAGGCGTTCGACAAATCGGCCAAGCTCCTCGGCCTCCCCTACCCTGGTGGTCGTCACCTCGAGGAACTCGCGCGCGCTGGTGATCCCAAGCGGCACCGCTTCACGCGACCGATGCTGAATGGTGGACAGCAGCTTGGGGACGCAGACTATTTCGATGTCTCGTTCAGCGGTCTGAAGACGGCGGTCCGGCTCGCCGTGCAGGGCGCTACGGATCTCGCGAATGAGCGCGCACACATCGCGCGTGGATTTCAGGACGCGCTCGTGGACACGCTTGTAACCAAGACCATCCGTGCCGCACGAGCCTACGACCGGAAGCGGATCGTGCTCGGTGGAGGGGTCGCGTGCAACGGAGCGCTCGTCACCGCGATGCAAGAGGCGAGCCGGGAGATCGACGCCGCGGTCTTCGCGCCAACGCCTCGGCTCGCCACAGACAACGCAGCGATGATCGCCGCCGCGGCGCTGTTCCATGCCGAGCGGGGCCATCTCGATGATTGGTCGTTGAACGCCTTCTCCAGCCGTCCGTTGCCGGGGCTCGTCGCCGGGTAGGGTCGCACACGTTACGATTCAGGGTGTCGGCGCCGCGCGTCTCGCGCACGGAACGCCAGACACCCGATCCCTGATACCTGACACCTGCCCGCATGATTACCCACTCTCCGTTCGCCTACGACGTCGGCCCGCTGCAGATCACGGGGTTCGGCGTCGCCATGCTCCTCGCCTTTGTGATTGGCCAGATGATCGCGAGCGAGACTCTCGAATCGCGGGGTCAGGACGGCGAAATCATGGGCGATGTCACAGTCGCGGCGGTGCTCGGCGGACTTGGTGGGGCCAAGCTCTACTACGCGATCCTCACGGGCGATCCCACCGCGATCTTCTCGCGCGCCGGCTTTGTGTTCTGGGGCGGATTGATCGGCGGCATTGTCGCGTCGGCAGCGACCATCTGGTACAAGAAGGGGAGCTTCGCGCAGGTGTCCGATGCGACCGCTCCGGGGCTTGCCGCGGCGTACGCGGTGGGGCGCTCCGGCTGCTGGGCCGTCGGTGACGACTATGGCCGTCCGTGGGATGGACCGCTCGCCGTGGCGTTCCCCGATGGTGCGCCGCCGAGCACGGTGGCCAACCTCGTGCAGCAGTTCGGCGTGACGGGCTACGAGGGCAGGAACCCGACCGACGTGCTCGCGGTGCATCCCACGCAGCTCTATGAAACGGCGATGGGACTCGTGATGTTCTTCATCCTCTGGCACTTCCGCGGTCACAAGCACGCCGCCGGCTGGCTCTTCGGCGCCTACTGCGTGCTCGCTGGGATTGAGCGCTTCATCATCGAGTTCTTCCGCGCCAAGGACGACCGCATCTTTGGCGCCTTCACTGTCGCGCAAGTAATCGCCTTGGTGTTCATGGCCGGCGGCGCGACGTGGATGATGATGCGCGCCCGCAAGAGCCCCGCCCTCGCCTGACGGCGAACGCGGGTGCCGAAGGTGACTAGGGATTGAACCAGTACGACATCTTCAGCAGGAAGGTGTTGTTGGGATGCAACTCGAACAGCTCGCCGAAGTCGCGCCGCCCATTGAACCCCGTGGGTGACTGACTGAATGCGTCGCGCCCCTGTTGCCAGACGAGAAAGAGTATTGAGCCCGGGCGGTATTCCCAGCGCAGCACGGTATTGGTGCGGAGTTGCTTGAAGTTCACGCCCCCCGGATCGGCGCCGCCGCCGTACGGCTGAAAACGATCTGCGTAGCGCGTCGCGCGCGGCGTGTCCGTGAGCTCTTTCCACTCGGTGTAGTCACCGACCGACGCGAACGGTTGTGCATAGAGCTGCAGCGAGAGATTCGGCGTCATGGTGTAGTTGACGCGCGTGGTGACGCCAACCGTCCACTGATTGAGTTGCGCGAACGTCACGTGCGTGGTGTCGCTCGCGAGGTCGCCGTAGTTCTGGAGCCACTGTGAGTCGTTGAGTGTGTGGCTGAGGTTGAGGCCGAGCGATCCGTTGAAGCGCGGTCCAGCGCGGAACTGCAGACCGGCCTCGCCCCACCCGCCTCGACTCGCCCATTCGTCGCCGCGCCAGATCCCCGTGAACAGCGTCGGGGTCCACCACGGGCGGCGGTCACCTTCCCAGCCGAAGAACGCCTCGATACTCGGGGATCGACGGAAGGCCACACCGCCACGTGCGCTCCGGTCATCGAAGGTTCCCGGCAGTGTGGTACTCATGCCAATATGCAGCCAGTGCGTGTTCGGGAGCTCGGCGTGCCAGTTGGTGTTGAGCCCCGTCTGCGTCGGCATCCCCTCCGTCGTCCACATGCTCGTCGTGTTGAAGTTCATGAACAGGCGACGATACAGCACGGTGGGCTCAATCAGATTGACCTGGAACCAGTTCCGGAACATCTGCTCATCGGCGCGCAGCTGGAAGCCGAGGTCGTTGCTCTCAAATCCCGGCGAGAAACGCTGATAGACTGACTGAAAGCGCGTGATCCCGCCGCCGAACTTCGAAATCGTCAACCGCTGCGCATCACCAGACAGCGACGTCAGCGTGGGATCATACTCGAGCCCATCGTCCCGACGCTGGTACCGGTGCACGCCGTCACTCTGCGTGGCCGCGATCGCCGCCGCCGAGCCACGAATGGCGCTTCCCGAGACCGATGCGGTGAGTTCGAATCGATTCTCAGAGAAGCGGTGCCGAAAGTCGAGCCCACCGGTGTATGCCTCGCGGCGCAAGAAGTCGCGTGTGTCGGCATCGAGCGCACGATCGACGGCCGTGAGCATCACACCAATTCCCGTGCGACCGTTGTTAAGGTCCTGCAGAACGCGGACGACCGCGTAGTTGGCGGCCGGCTCGCTCGTGCGGCCGAGCGAACCCTGCTCCTGCGCAGTGTAGGCGTTGAGCACGCCGATATTGAGTCCGTTCGCCAGCCGACCAGAGAGCTTGAGCGCGCCGAGCACGCGCGACGCGGCGGCATTGGAGGGATCGAAGTATTGGCTACCGAGCTGCGGCGAGCGACCGATGCGGCGCGAGTAGAAGAGTCCGCGGCAGCCCGTGTCGATGTCTTCGCACGAGGTGCGGTGGTTGAAGATGCCCGCGCCTTCGAGGAAGAACGGACGCCGTTCCTCGAAAAACTGTTCGAAGGCCGAGAGGTTGAGCACCGCGGGATCGGCCTCGACCTGACCGAAGTCGGGATTCAGCGTGGCATCGACAGTGAGATTCGAGGTGAGGCCCCACTTCACGTCGGCGCCGACGGTGTTCTCCTGCGGATGCGCCCACGCGGAAGGGCCATCGGGACGCGTGATATTTTTCGTCACGGCGTATGGCATCACTTCAAGCCGACGCGGACGTGGAATGCGCGCGATTCCACTGAGCTCGCCCGCCTGCGAGACGTAGCCCTGCACATCGCGGCGGAAAAGCGGCCACGAGATGCGCTGCCGCGTGCGTGCAACGTCACGCACGGCGAGGAAGCCGAAGGTGTGCTCGTCGAGATCAGCGAAGCGCATCTGGCTGAACGGGATGCGGAACTCGGCCACCCAGCCGAGCGAATCGATGCTCGCGTGTCCATCCCAGACGCCGTCCCACGTGGCATCCTCGATCTGATCGTTGTACACGAAGAAATCGCGCTTCACCCCGGCGGGATTCAGCACGAACTGATACGCCGTGCGGCGATCATGGTAGGAGTCAATCACGAGCTTGAGCTGCTCGCTCTCCGTGCGGACGTCACGGCGACTGAGGAGCGAGATGATCGAGTCGGGAGCGGGATCATACATCCGACCGAGAACGTAGAGATACCGATCGTCGTACAGAATCCGGATTTCGGTCCGGAATCGCGTCTCCGCTCCCGTGTTGGGCTCGTACTCGAGGAACTGATCGATTACGGGGGCATCACGCCACGCTGGGTCGTCGGGTCGGCCATCGACGATTGGCGGAGTCGAGGTGCGCGCCGCTCCAGCGTTCGTGGCGGTCGCGCGCACCGGAACAACTGCCGCGCGCTGTGCGAAGAGCGGAGCGGAATACAGCGCGAACACCGCGATCGCGAGGGCA
>JAYTDH010000029.1:0-7163 GCA_043736095.1 Gemmatimonas sp. | reverse complement strand
TCGACACCGAGTTCCTTCAAGGCAACCCGGGCCACCTCGGTGAGGCCGAGATTGCCGAGCGCATCCATCAGCTGCCGCCCAATGAGGAACTCGAGCGAGAAGTAGTAGACTCGCTTCGGTCCCTCCGCGTAGGTGCGCCGCGTCGACTCCATCCAATGCGTGCTGACGTGCTCGCGTGTGGCGAGCGCGGTGGCGACGTACCAATCGCGATCACGTGCGTGCGATGGGTCCTTCCCAACGTGGAAGAGGAGCTTGTTCACGACGGTCGCGCGGAAGGCGGCAACAGCGGCAGAATCGGCCTGGGAGGGGTCCGAGGCAGGAGTCGAGATGAGGCTCGTGGACATGACGGAGCGAAGGGGAAACGGAGATGCGTTTACATCTGAAATATGGCGTCAAATACGTGTCCCCGCGCCTATGCTACGGGACATCTTCGGCCACCAAGTTCAATCGCTGGACGAGTATCGTACTCGGACGCTCTGGCGGCTCCCGCAGAATCGGTCCGTTCGCCAAACTTCACCATGCTCGACCACTCGCTCCGGAAGTCGTGATGTCAGCTCAAGCTCAATGGACGCTCCGGACCGCCGCCGCGGCGCTCGCGCTCATCGCCATCAGCGCCTGCGCACCGGAGCAGTCCCTCGGCTCAGGCACCAACGTCGTGCCCACGCGTCCGAGCCTGCCGAGCGCGTACCGTCCGACCGGAAAGGCCGCCGCCGGCGAGACCTTTGTGCATCTCTTCGATTGGCGCTGGGCGGAAATCGCCACGGAATGCGAGAACGTCCTCGGCCCCGCCGGAGTCGCGGCGGTGCAGGTCTCGCCACCGCAAGAGCACAGCATCACGCCAAACTTCGACTGGAGCGAGCGCTATCAGGCCGTGAGCTACAGTGTGGCGCGGAGTCGTTCAGGGACGGGAGTCGAGTTCAAGGACATGATCGATCGCTGCGCCGCGGTCGGCGTGGGCATCTATGTCGATGCGATCATCAACCACATGACCAACTTCCCAAGCCCAGGTGTCGGGAGCAACGGAACGGCCTACACCAAGTACAGCTATCCTGGGCTCTACACGCCGGCGGATTTTCACGCGCCCTGCGCGGTCTCGAACTACAACGACGCCAAGAGCGTGCAGGATTGCGAGCTCTTCACCTTGCCTGATCTCGACACGAGCCAGCCCACGGTGCGGCAGAAGCTTGCTGACTATCTCACCTCACTCGCGCGGCTCGGCGTCGTCGGCTTTCGGATCGACGCGGCGAAGCATATTCAGCAAACTGAGTTGGATGACATTATCGACCGCATGAATCTCACGCTCGTCGCCGAAGCGCGGCCCATTCCGTACGTATTCCTCGAGGTGATTTCGGGAGGCGGTGAGGCGTTGAGCGAGGCCGACTACTTCGGTGTTGGCTACAGCAGTGGCGGTGCCAGCGACGTGATCGAGATCTCGTTTACTGGGGTGGGCGACAAGTTCCGAAAGATCGGCGGCCAGAGCATCTCTGATCTCGATCCCAACGGGCCCTCGGGCAAACGATTCTCCGAATCAGCGTGGGGGCTCATTCCCTCTGAGAAGGCGGTCGCGTTCCTCCAAAACCACGATACGCAGCGCACCTGTGGCATTGGATATCAGCACGGCAATGCCTTCCGACTCGCCAATGTGTGGATGCTGGCGCAGCCCTACGGACACACGACGGTCATCTCGGGCTATGCCTTCGACTGTCCAGGGCAAACCTCACTCGGCCCGCGCTCCGACGCACAAGGGTGGACACTACCGCACACCTGTATCGCCAACTTCGATACCGCGGTCAGCGGTGACTTCACCTGCGAACACCGAGATCCACACATTCTCAAGATGATCGGGTTTCGTCGTCGTGTAGCCGGTGCGCCTCTCAGCAATTGGTGGGACAACGACGCGAACGCGATCGCATTTTCCCGTGGCGACAAAGGTTTTGTCGCCATCAACCGCGAGATGACTCCCGTGACCGCGACGGTGCCCACGCCGATGGCGCCAGGGACCTACTGCGATCTCTTGACCGGCGGAAAGGTTGGCGGCGTCTGCGTTGGTACCACCGTTGTGGTCGCCGGCGATGGCACGATTGCCCTCTCGCTCGCATCCGACAAAGCGATCGCCATCGACATCGGTACCAGGCTCTAGCGTCGCGAGCTGGCGACGACTCAGCTCAGAACGCGCCGTACCACTTCTGGTGCGAGCACGAGCAGGCCGAATCTCACGAGACGTCCGCCGAAGCAGAGCACGAGGAATCGCGCGAAGGGAATCCGCGTCATTCCCGCGGCTATCGATACGAGATGAAAAGGCGGCACGCTGGTCAGCGCACTCACGGCAAGAAGTCCCGTGCCGAACGTCGGGCGCTCGTCCAGAAAGCTCCGCGCGCGCTGCGTGTAGCGCATCGCCCACGCGCCCATCACGCGATCGCTGTGCGCGCCGAGCCAGTACCACGGCACCTTCGCGAGCACGTGGGTGGCGGTGAAGACAATCCACATCGCGACCGCAAGCTCCGGCGGCTCCACGACGCCGATTGCCAAGGCGAGTGCTTCTGCCATTCCGATTGGGAGGATCCCGGCGCCGAAGCCAGCGACTGCCGCGGTGCCGAGCGCGAGGGCGGGGGAGGATACGTCAAAGGGTGGCACGCTAGGAATCTACAAGCACTTCACCCAGTGGAGGGCCACACGGAGGGTCCGAGTACTCGGCACTGCTACATTACAGCGTGCGCACTTTTCGTCGACTCCCGTCGCTTGCCGCGCTCTCCGCGCTCCCCACGCTCTCCGCGCTCTCCGCGCTCCCCGCGCGACTCGCCCTGCTCGCCGTTCTGGCCGTTCTCGCGAGTGGATCGCTGAGTGGTTGCGCCGCGTTGGCCGGATCACCAGCCGCGAGCGCGTCTCGTCCGGTGGACACGCTCTTTTATATCTCCGCGCGTGCGCGAGAGGCGGGGAAGTCCGTGCCACGTCTCGCGACGGCACTCGAGTACGGTCTGGTCATCACGTATCGCTCGACGCTCGCAGATCCGAATGAGGGGCGTGTCGCGTTCGATGTGGTGGACTCGGTGCTGCTGACGCGCGACGCCTTCATCGCACAGCTCCGTGCGCGTGTCGTGACGCCAGCGGATCCCGATGCGTTTGCCGTGCTCTACACGCACGGATTCGCCACCGGGCTAGGGGAAGCGTGGGAGCATAGCGCGAGTTCGCGCACCCGCGCACGGAGTACGAGGCCTTGGATTGTCTTCGCGTGGCCGTCGATCGGATCCGGCGTGGCGTGGCCGCGTGAGGGTGTGATTTTTAGCGCCGCGTATCGAGCGGATTCGGCATCGGCGGTCGCGAGTCGCGGTGCATACGCAGCGGCGCTCGGCACAGTACGCGACGCGATTGGTGGCTCGAGGATTCTCGCCGTCGCGCACTCGCTCGGCGGGCAGCTGATCGGCGAGACACTCGCCAGCGACACCGCGCTTCAAGTGGCGCTGCGCGCCGACCCGCTGCGCGCCATCGCGTTCGTCTCGCCGGATATCCAGGCGGCGCGCTTTGGCGACACCATCGCGCCAAGGATCCGTCCCCTATCGCAGCGCGTGGTGCTGTACGCATCGTCGGATGACCGGATGCTGGCGATGTCCGAGGTCGTCAACGACTCCGAGCGCGCTGGTTATATCGGCGATTCGAAATGCGGTCCGATCGTCCGCGATGTGCTGGAGACGGTCGATATGACCGATGGCGCCTACGCAGACTCCGACCTGATTCACACGTTTGGCACACGGCACGCGTTACGTCGGAAGAGCGCAGTACTCTTCGATCTCGTGCACGTGGTCGGCGATCAGCATGTAGCCTCGTGTCGTGCAACGCTTGGCACGGCCGCGATGCTACCATCAGGCGCGTGGAAGCTCTTAAAGGGCGCTGTTCCGTCGCCGGACGCTGCGCTGCAGTGTGCGGCCGCATCCTCAATGCATTGAGCGCGATTGATGACTTCTCCCGCTGAACCGCGCACGCATCGCGTGGTGGTGATTGGCGCTGGCGCGGCCGGTACGATGGCCGCGATCTTCGCTGCGACCAGCGGCGCCGAGACGTTCTTGCTCGAGCGCACCAAGGATGGTGGCCGCAAGATTCTCATCAGTGGAGGAGGACGTTGTAACGTCCTGCCGCTCGGACTCGATGAGACGCGCTTCCTGACCGACTCCTCCAAGAACACGCTGCGTCGCATCGTGCGGTCATGGCCGCTCGCTGAGCAACGAAGGTTCTTTGAGGAGGAGGTTGGGATCCCGCTATCTGACGAACCCGAGCTCAAGAAGGTATTCCCCACCTCGCACAAGGCACGCGATGTACGCGACGGTCTGCTCGCGCTCGCCGTCCGTCGGGGAGTGCGTTTGCGGATGGAGACGCGCGTTATCGGTGTGATGCCAGTGGATGGGCGATGGCGCATTGAGATTGCCGACGCCGAGTCGATCATGGCCGACGCCGTGGTCCTCGCGTGCGGCGGGCTATCGGTACCAAACACCGGGAGCGAGGGCTTCGGTCTCACCGTTGCCCGTCAGCTCGGGCACGAGATGCATCCAACGTACGCGGCGCTGACACCGTTGACGGATGCCAAGGAAGCCTTTGCTTCACTCTCCGGCGTGTCGCTCAGCGTCACGCTCACGGCGCGCGATGGCGACCGGACGGCGACCGCGACCGGAGGATTTCTGTTCACGCATCACGGCTACAGCGGTCCGTCGGCGCTGGACATCTCGCACGTCGTCGTTCGCTCGCGGCTCGAGCGTGGCGGAGATGCTAAGGTGCAAGTGCAGTGGACGCCGCTTGGGGATGCGGAATGGGAAGCTGCACTCAAGCCTCACGGGACGCGCACCGTGCTTGCCGCGGTGCGTACGCATCTGCCGGACCGACTCGCGACGGTGCTGATCGGCACGGCTGGGGTGGAGCCCACGCGCGTGCTCGCCGAGCTCCGGCGCGAGGAGCGACTCCGACTGATCGAGACGTTGGTGCGCGGCGTACTGCCTTGGACCGGCGACGAGGGCTACAAGAAAGCCGAGGTGACCGGAGGCGGCGTGAGTCTCGCCGAAATCGATCCGCGCACGATGGAGAGCAAGCGCTGTCCCGGCCTCTACCTCTGTGGCGAGATGCTCGACGCGTTCGGTCCGATCGGGGGCTACAACTTCTACTGGGCCTGGGCGACCGGACGCGCGGCCGGCTTGGCGGCCGGCTTGGCGGCGGGCAGTCGGTAGATCGACACCACCGTCTCACCGAAGTCGAGTCGCTTGGCGCCGTTGGGCAGCGAGTGCGCGCGTTGATGCTCGCACACGAGCACGGGAGAAAACTTCTTCGCAAGCCATGCGGCGATCACATGATCGAGCATCTTTGATCCGTAGGGCGGATCGACGAAGACGAGATCGTACGCGCCTGCATCGAGCGCGGCGGCGAACGGGAGAGCGTCTCGCTTAAAGACGCGGGAGCGCTCCTTCATCCGAATCGTCACGATGTTCGCCTTGAGCGAGTGCAGGCTCGCGGGCCGCGTCTCCACGAAGTCGCATCGTTTGGCCCCGCGCGAGAGCGCTTCGAGGCCGAGTGCGCCACTGCCGGCGAAGAGATCAAGCATGCTCGCGTCGGCGAGATCTCCGGCAATCGCCTCCATCACGCCCGCGCGCACATGTTCGGCCGTGGGACGGACGCGGAAGTCCGCCGGCGAGACGAGATCGCGCCCCGCATACTTGCCACCGATGATTCTCATGAAGCGCGCGCGCCGGTTGTCATGTAAGAGAGCTAATCGACATGAGGCGTCACCGCTATTGGAGCTTCGGGAATCTCGCGAACGACCCTATCCAGCATCGTCATAAAGTTCCCTGATATTCCGAATCTTTGGGACTAGTCCCGATATCCCTCTGATGGGCGATGGGATGTGTTGTCGCGGTGCGGCATTCCCCTAGCACGGTCCGTCGGCGACATCAGGACGGCCATCCGCGGTATCACAATCCCAACGCTAATCGTGCACGACGACGCGGCGACCCACCGCGCGCAGCTGAACCGACGGCTCGTCTCGTTCTTGCGCTCGTGAGGGCGGGCGAATCGCCCCTTCCGCGCTGATTGCTTTGAGGCGAAACTAGTGGGGTGACGAGAACCACTGCCGCCTCAATCTTCACTGCACTCGCAGTGCTTGTGATTGCATTCCAAGTCGCGCTCGTGGCCGGCGCGCCGTGGGGTGAGTACACCCTCGGTGGAAGTTATCCTGGCCAGCTTCCGATGCCCATCCGCCTCGTGCCGATTGTGTCGGCGCTGCTGATTGCGAGCTTCGTGCTCACCGTGCGGGCGCGTGCCGGCTTGCTGTGGGTGAACCAGCGTGCAGGAAGGATCTTCGCTCGCTTCATCTGGGTAGTCGTCGCGTACTCTGCGCTCGGCACCCTGTTGAACGCCATCACCCCGAGTGCGATAGAGCGCCTCATCTGGCTGCCCGTGGTAATCGGGCTCCTGCTCACGAGCCTGCGCGTCGCGCGGAGTTGATCGCCGGACTACTTCTCGCTCGTCCCAGGCAACTGCGGGACATGCGTGCCCGCGCTCCCGCGTAGCAGCCCAGTCTTCGTGTATAGCTCAAGCTTTTCACGCGTGTCCATGATGTCCAAATTCCGCATTGTCAGCTGTCCGATGCGATCGAGCGGCGTGAAAAACGCCTCGCCCTTTTCCATCGTCAGGCGCTCCGGCTTGTATGTGAGGTTCGGGCTCGACGTTTCCATGACGGAGTAGTCGTTGCCGCGCCGGAGCTCGAGCGTGACCTCGCCCGTCACCGCGCGCGCGACCCACCGCTGCGCGCTCTCGCGGAGCATCAACGCCTGCGGGTCGAGCCAACGCCCCTGATACAGCAGCCGGCCGAGCTTCCGGCCGTGCAGGCGATACTGCTCAATCGTGTCTTCGTTGTGAATCCCAGTCACCAATCGCTCGTACGCGATGAACAGCAGGGCCATCCCCGGCGCCTCATAAATACCGCGGCTCTTCGCCTCAATGATCCGATTCTCAATCTGGTCTGTCATTCCAAGGCCGTGACGACCGCCGACGACGTTCGCCTCGAGGAACAACGACAAGAGCGAGTCAAAGGTCTTGCCGTTGAGCGCAACCGGTGTGCCTTCTTCGAACCGCACGGTCACTGTCTCACGCGCCACGGTGCACTCGTCCTTCCAGAACGGCACGCCCAT